>NZ_JANIFC010000024.1:0-36779 GCF_024518615.1 Mesorhizobium sp. SEMIA396 | reverse complement strand
CATCGTGCCGCCGAACTGCCTGTCTGGCTGCACAGATACAATTGGCATCGTCCACATGGCAGCCTAAAGTCAAAAACGCCTATCAGTCGCCTCGCCCTGATCGAGGACAACCTGTTGAAGCTCCACATCTAGGGCATGCGAAAATAGAAAATAACGGGCAAAAAGATGCGCCTTTTCCGACTCCGAGCCTAGATGGTTGAAAGCCTCGAAGTACTCCTTCGTCCGCTCGAGGAGATCTCCCGCATAAAGCGCCAACGGCTGTGACACGGTGACCCTCGGGCGCGCCTTGACCTTCGGCGTCTCAGGTCCACTCTTGGCCATCTCAGATTATCGGCTTAATTCCGGTGCCGGTATGCGACAAAGCCGAACAGAGTAGCCGCTGCGACGTTGAAGATTGCCCACAGCTCGCGCGGCAAATGAACCGGCATGAACGGGTTGAAGATCGCTGCCGCTCCAAACAGCGCCCAAGCCAGGGTGCGATTTTCAGGGCCTGATCGCCACACCATGGCTCCGCAGTAGATCCCGGCGAAAAAGACCACCACGCGGAGGAATTGGTAATAGCCGTACGGCCATGGCGCTACCGCCAGCAGCGAGGCAATAGCTACACAGATGCAGACCAACCGGACCGTTCCGGCCGGCGTCGAAAAGCATTATTTTCAGCAAACTTGATCCTCAAACGCCCAGCACGGTTGTTAGTGGAGTTTCGGCGCCCGCCATATATTTGAAAAGCCAGATTGCCCAAGTGATCGGCCAAATGAACGCCAACATCGCATCCAGGCTCAAGTTAATCAGGATTTTTACGACCACTGATGCATGGCCCTGCCATGTGTCGACGACATTCATCACGTAGGTGATCGGCCCGCCCAGCATGAAGAGGAGGCCCAGCGGAGCTGACATGATGTTCTTCAGCATGTTTGTGTCCCTCAGAAAGGCGTGACCTTCAGTGACAGTGATACGCGCCGGTCTTATGGTTGGTATGGCAACCGTTGGCATCAGTGCCGCCACTGTGTGCAAACGCGCCGGTCGCGCAAGCGATTATTGCAGCGGCCATAGCCGCGAGAAATGTTGTTTTCATTTTATTGCCCTCCCAAAGTATTTCAGACAGAGCACTATTGCCGGTCGGGCACAAGCTGCTCGTGGCACTGTGAACACAAATAGGATAGATGCTCCTCTGTGCAGGCCAAGATCGGGCGAGGAGAATACTTTGGATGGATTGCGATTGATGCACGTCCCGTTGGCGATCCTGCTGACATGGCCAAGGGTGGCGACGGCAAATGAATGCCTCTCGAAGTACACCAAGACCGACGTCTGCGCCTACGCAAAAAAAATGCAAACCGAAATGGCTCCAGCATTGCCCATGCTGATCAGTTCGAACATCTCCGTTCGGAGCATCATCGCAATCGGGCCAAGGATCGTTTTCAACGCCACCTGGGCTCAGACCGATGCGGAAGTAGACGCCAAATTGTTGGCTGCTGGCGTCTCGCGGCCGGTCTATGTCCAGAAGATCGATGAAATGACCAAAAACTATGTCTGTCGTGCGGAGGAACTATCTGCCTTCGTTCGCCTGGGCGGTGAGATCCAGTACACGTATACGACTGTGGATAATTTCCCAGTCGCGAACCCGCTCGTAGCACTCTGTCCTTAGAGCATCGCAGCACGGCTCATGACATGACTAGTCGCGGCCGATCAACCAGTTGATCAGCAGCCATGATCATTTGTTGGAACTCAATTGAGCCTGATCCGCACTAGCAAGTGGATAGAAGTGAATGTGCGGTTGCCCTTTAGCTCTACTATGCATAGAAACCACTCTGCCGGGGGGCGTAAAGTTGGGGTTGTGAGTGCGTGGGCTCTAAATTCGAAAAACTAAATAAGTTGCGTGACTCACTGCGAGAATCCAACCACGATTTTCGGGCGAGCACTCAGCTATTCAACAGCCTGGACCCTGCCAAGATCGACGGCGACCTGGATGTCATTAACCGCGGAAAGCAGCGCGGCGAGGTGAACCAACCCCCGAAAACGGCAAAGAATCTCGACGATGTCGAACATGCCATCGTGGAACGCGTTGAGGATGAGAAGAAGGCTGCGCATCACACTCTTGAGGACAACCTGCAACTCCTTGGAGGTCGTCTTGCCGGCCTCGATTTCGAGGAACAATTCGGTCTAATCCGTCAGACGAATGCCGCTAGCGTTTCGGACTTCAAAGCCTCGGTCGCCGTGGGCCTCGATGAACTTCACGGCCTGAGAAGGGCCCTGAACGACGCCGAAAAAGAGCATGCATGGTTTAAGGAGAAGCACGGTCTCGTTCGTGCCGCGCGTGTGCAGCACGGTGCCGCTCACATTTTCCGGCTATCGCTTCTGCTATTTCTGTTTCTGGTCGAGACAGCGATGAACGGCAACTTCCTGGCCAAGGGCAATGAGCAGGGATTTTTTGGTGGCATCCTTGAGGCTGCGGCATTCTCTTTCATCAACATCGGGGCGGCTTTGCTCCTGGCGGTTTTCTGCGCTCGTCTCGTCACCCATCGGTCGTTTTTCGTAAAATTCGTTGGGATCATTTCAATCCTTTTCTATATCGGCTTGGCGATTTCGATAAACTTGGCGCTAGCGCACTACCGTGAGGTCAGCGGCTCGCTCGCTGACGGCGCCGGCGCTGAGGTCATCCGTAATATGCTCGCCAATCCAGCGGGTCTCACGGACATCAAGTCCTGGTTGCTGTTTGCGATCGGCCTGATGTTTTCGCTTTTCGCTTTTATCGACGGCTGGTTCGTGCTCGACCCTTACCCAGGCTACACTGGCGTTGAAAATCGGCTCGTTCGACGGCGCGATGACTACATCGATCGAAAGAAGGAACTGATCGAAGAGCTGCAGGATGTCCGCGACGACCACAACGAAAAAGTGGAGGAAATCGTCAAGCAGCTTGGTAGTCGCCGGCGCGAGCACCGCGCGATTGTCGATCATCGATCGAGGCTTCTGGCTCTTTTTGCGCAGCATCAAGACCAATTGGAGCGAGCCTGCAATCAGCTTTTGTCGATGTATCGGGAAGCCAACATCCAGGCGAGGACCGAGCCGGCGCCCAAGCATTTCGGAACGCCCTACAAACTTGATCGCATCAAGCCATACGTCACCGGCGAGCGGGAGTGGAATGAGGGAGATGTTGGCGCATCAATTCGCCAGGCGCAGGAGGAACTCAACGAGCAGGTTCGTCTGATTGGTCAGGAATGCGAACGGGGAATTGAGCAGTACCGAGATCTTGATAAGCTTCACCCGGACAGCGTGAATGTCTAGGCGAACCCGCAGACGCAAGAAAGGCAATGCGGGTACCATTGCCGCGGCCATTGCCCTTGGTGTGCTATCCGTTGCGATGTTGGCCGGCTTCGGCTGGATGTGGACCAGGTCTGGCAATGGCCATATCGACGCCAACACGAATTGCCCATTGGACGGACCCTCCAGCCTGACCGCCGTCCTCATCGACGCCACTGATCCAATTTCGGCAACGACGATGGCTGATCTCAAGAACGAGTTCCGAAAGACCATTGGGCAGGTCGAGCCGGGTGGGTATGTGAGGATTTATACCCTGAGCTCGGCGCCTGGTGAGCTGACGGTGATGTTCGATGGATGCAATCCCGGTGATGGGTCGACCGTCGATAGTTGGACCAACAATCCTGCGCGGCGTCAAAAGAAGTGGGAAAACGCCTTCGGCGATCCTTTGAACAAACTTCCCGATGAAATCCCGAATGCGGCTTCCGCGAGCCAATCTCCGATCATGGCTGGAATTCAGAAAATCAAGCTGTCGCTCTTCGATAGCAGCTTGGCCAAACAGGGCAGTCCCAAGCGATTGGTGGTCGCCTCTGACATGATCGAGCATACGACGATTTACTCGCAGTACCGATCGGGACTGGATTACCAAAAATACCTCAACAGCGCCGCCGACCGCACATATGGGACGTCGCTGGATGGGGTGGGCATCACAATTCTTTATATCGATCGGGCAAAGAAGCCATTTCAGACCCTGGATCACGCGGAGTTCTGGACACATTGGGTCCAGAACCATCACGGCGAGTTCGAAAAGCTGGTTGGCTTGGATGGGTTAAACTGATGGCGAGAGCGCACGACAAACCTTTGCTGGATCATCCACGTCTGCCGGTCGTGGTTTTCGCGGCATTGACACTCGGCGGGTGTGTATTCATCGCCATTGCAAAACTCTCAGGCGTAAATCCGATCGTCGCGGCGGTAGCACCGGCCTGCCTGATGTTTTTCTATCTCGGGGTTTCGATCTTTGCTGGAAAGCTACAACTGCACGACGAGCAGACCGGCGATAACCTCTACTATATGGGCTTCCTGTTCACCCTGACGAGCCTTGGGGTCTCGCTGTTTCAGTTTGGAACGGAAGGCTCAACCGACACGATCGTCCAAAATTTTGGCATCGCGATCACGTCGACGATCACCGGTATTGCTCTGAGGGTTTTCTACAATCAGATGCGGCGCGATCCCGCGGACATTGAGCGAACGGCGAGGCACGAACTTGCCGACATGACACGGCGTGTAAGAGCCGAGATGGAAAGCGTAACCAGGGAGTTCGCCGACTTTCGTCGTGTCAGCCATCAAATGCTCGAAGAGGGCTTTGCAGAGATTGCCGAGCAAGCGGCACGCAATGGGGAGCACATTCGATCTGCCCTGGACAATATTGCCATGGAATCGATCAAGCCTGTCCAAGAGGCGTCTGCCAAGCTCAGTGACGCGTTGCAGCACAATTTCGGGCAAGTCGAAACCCAGTTTGCTTCGATAGCGAACCGCGTTGGAGCTGCAGCGGATTTGCTGGATAAAGCCAACAGCTCGATGTCCAACTCTGTTGGAAAGCTCGGTAATCAAGCCGACAATATGGCTGCCAAGCTGGAAAAGGTGGTTGTTCCTGATGAGGTGCTGAAGAACGATCTGGCGCCGATGGTCAAGCTCCTGGGTAATGCTGTCGCACAATATGCGATAAAAACCGAAACAGCCTCGCAAGAGCAGCAAACGCGGATGACCGGTCTTGCCGACGCAGTGATCAAGGTGGCGACTGGAGTGGAGAGAGCGGCAGCGGCCGCAGAAAAGACCGCAGAAACTGTCCAAGCGCAGCAGCGTTTGACTGAGGAGTTCATGGCTGTGATGCAGAAACACAGCAATGAAACACGCGGCCTCGTCGCAACCCTTACACAACATAGCCTCCCGGCCGTGCGCACGCCCCAGCCTCTGAGCAATGCGATAGCGAACGATGTCGAGCGAGTGGCGGCACCTTCCACTGTTGCCTCCCCTGTGGAGACGCCAATCAAGGTTTCGGATGACACGGAGGGCGACACCTTCCGATCGTTAAGCAGTCCGGCGGAGGTGGAGAAGGGTGAACCGCCAAAGAGAGCAAGTTGGTGGGGCAGGTGAGTGAGGTTAGCGGAACAGCCATTACGTTTGAGCGCAAGGGCTATGGCCGCGGCCTGATACTCGGCCTGACGATGGCTGAGACGATGCTGCTTCTCGTTTTCTGCCTTTTGCTTGCTGCAGGCGCGCTCATCGCCAAGACAAAGAAAGAGGCTGCGGCAGCGCAGAAGATTGCGCAGTCCCTCAATGAGAACGCTCGCAAGCTTGACGAGGAAAACAAGCGGTTGCTGGCTCAGCTGAATGCCATGGTCAAGCCTGCAAGTCGACGCAATGTACCAGATCAAGAATGGCGTGAATTGGTCCGGGCCAAAGAGGCCGCAGAGGCAATCAAAAAAGTGGGACTGACCCTTGAGGAAGCGGTGAAAAGCGCGCCGGCCGCCAAAGTCCTCTCTGACAACGACGTCGACGTTGATCAGGCCAAAGCCATGATCGAGAAGATGAAGGTTCTGCGCGAGCTCGGCTACGTTGGCACGGGCAAGACGTCCAAGGATCTTGCTGACGCACTGAAGAAGGCAAGGAACGAGGCCTCTGCTGACAAGCCACACGATTGGCCACCGATCATCAGTCTTAGCGAGCTCGATGGCTATAATTTCGATACTGGAAGTGCGGAGCTTTCCGGTGGCTTCAAAACGAAGTTGCGGCAGATGTCGAAGACCATTGCTGGAATTGCAACTTCCTATGGTGTGGACGTCATTGAGGTGATTGGCCACACGGACGAGCAGGCGATGTCCGGTGACTCATCGAATATGGACAGAGGCCTTCAGCCCGTACTGGCGCGCAAGATGGACATTGGCACACTCCATCCTGCCGACAATGCCGGGCTTGGATTAGCGCGAGCGATCTCCGTCACAGGCATCCTGCGCGATATGCCGGAACTGAAAGGCTTCACCATCCTGCCAATGTCCGGCGGCCAGTTGATATTGCCTGGCGACCGGCTCACCGACGGCGCACAGGCCGGCGACGTCAAGGCGAGGAGGCGAATTGAGATCAGGGTCAGGCAACGTTCGCGAGAGACAGATATTGGACTGGTTCCGGTACCAAAGTTGTGAGGCGAACTGCCCTTGGGTTTCGCTCACAGGGCTTGGGGGGGATTGCGGGGATGGGGTTTTACGTTCGAAAATCGATTAGTGCGGGACCTTTCCGCTTTAACTTCTCGTCTGGCGGGGTTGGCGCGTCCGTTGGCGTGCAAGGTCTTCGTATCGGGACTGGCCCACGAGGGCATTATATTCATGCAGGCGTCGGCGGTCTCTACTACCGAGGCACTTTGGGAAAGCGCAGCGCCAAGCAGACGCTGCAACTGTCTGAATTCCCATCTGGGCCAAAGCCCCATCCAACATCCTCACCCGTGGAATATGTCAGCGGTGGCGTCGTGATGAGAGAAATCGAGTCCGCCGATGTGATCGAGATGCGTGATGAGACATTTGCCAATGTGCTTGATGAAATCAATGCGAGGCAATCGCAGACGCGAATGTCGCTCATCCTGGCCGTGCTGTTTGGGATCGCCGGATTGATCGCAGGCGCAATGCTGGGAGGTGGGGTGGCGCTGATCGGTATTGCTGCCTTTTTGCCGGGCATGCTTATTGGCAACTGGTTGGACAGCTACCGCCGGGTGAGCGTGCTCTACTATGATTTGGAGCAGGACGCGGAGGCGGCCTACGGGCGACTTGTCGCCGCCTTTGACACGCTCACACGCTGCGCGGCGAGTTGGCATGTCGCGGCTGGTGGCAAGATAGAGGATCTGACGACTTGGAAGCGCAATGCGGGAGCCACGATGTTGGTCGATAAAAAGTCGACGACGCTCCAAGCTTCCTTGCCGACGGTTGTTCGCAGCAATGTCACACCACCGTCGATACACGTCGGCCGGCAAATCCTTTATTTCATGCCAGACATGATTTTGGTGAAGGACGGAAACCAGTACGGTGCCGTTGGGTATGGAGACCTCAGGACGCAATTTGCCCCCAGCAATTTTATTGAGACCGGCAAAGTTCCATCTGATGCTGAGATCGTGAGCTATACCTGGGCTCATCCCAATAAGAATGGCGGACCCGACAAACGCTTCAGAGATAATCGGCAGATCCCTGTCTGTCGCTACGAAGCCTTGCGGTTTTCTAGCCCATCCGGGCTCAACGAGCTGGTGGAATTTTCCAAGACAAACGTCAGCCAGCCCTTTTGCCAGGCTCTATTGGCACTCGCGCAAATGCACCGAAACGCTGGTGGCCAGTCCGGCTTGCTGAAAGCGCGCTAAGGAATTGGCTTGGTCAGCAAATGCCTTCGCACGGAATTCCGTCGCCGTCCCGGTCCAATTTGGGTCCCCAGCTACAGTTATTGAGATACCAGCGCGCCTCATCGCATGAGGAGATTTGCTTACAATAGCGACGCGGTTGACACGAATAGCTCTGAGCTATTTGGCGACGGCCTGTAAGGCCGTAGGATGTGTCATTACCGGGTTTATTGTTGGCTGCATGTGTTGCTCGCCAATCCCAAGGGGCTGTGAAAGTGCCAACCCAGATGCCAATCTTGGCCCTTTGGGCATCTGCCTGTTGTGACGCGTAACTACCATGGCTGTATCGAGGCCAATCCAGGGCATAACCCTGTTCGACCATCCAAGACGCAATGCTAGCACCGTCCGCCCGCTGACAATCACCAACGAAGCGGTTGTAACGATCCCACGAAACAAAGTTGCACTGGATGGGTCGGGATTGACTGAGGAAGATGTCCAGTGCTTCTGCGGATTTGCGGCCGCATGGGTATTCTTGCCCGCTTGCGTCGCTGCAGTTTTGGCTGCTTTCAGGTGCGTCGATGCCATTGAAACGAATACGCTGTCCGTGGATCTCGATCGTGTCCCCGTCAACGATGGACGCTACGCCGACGATAGGCTTCGGTTTTGACCCGAGTGCGCTTGCTGTATTGGGTCCCGCGATCTGGTTGCCCCACCCTGTAAAGTAGGAGGTGACATAAGCGCCCACTGCTAGCGTGATCACCAGGATCGCGGCTAATGATTTATGTGAAAAGAAACGCTTGCGCATAATTGAAACCCGGCCGCGTCTTGGCCGCGAGCTGCGGCGATGGGAATAGCGATCGCGATTCAATTTTCGATCCTTTGCGAAGCTGCCAAATGTTTTGCTAGCGCGTCTTTGACTTCTTGGCTGCTGCTTTCTTGGGCGCGGCTGCTGTGCGACCGAGGCCAATCGATTTTGCCAATCTGGAGCGATTGGCTGAATAGTTAGGCGCGACCATGGGGTAATCGTTGGAGAGGCCCCATTTTTGGCGATAGGCGTCGGGCGTCAGTCCAAAATGCGTGTTCAAGTGTCTCTTGAGGGACTTGAACTTTTTGCCGTCTTCGAGGCAGACGATGTAGTCTGGAGTGACTGAGCGCTTGGGGTTGACCGCGGGAACTTGGTCGGGTTTTTCCGGTTCGGACGGCTGGCCGATACGCGCTAATGACGAATTGATGCTGGCAATAAGGTCCGGCAATGAGGAGACCGGCACTGAATTCTTGCTCACATAAGCCGCAACGATATCGGCGGTAAGCTCCATCAGCGCGGTGGCCGTATTTTGGATTTCGTCAGTCACTTCATGGCTCCGGACTTCTGCAGTGAAATCCCGATCTATTACTTATCGGCTAAAAAAACCAGTAGAGGGAGGATACTAAATGCCAGGCGCTAATAGTGATGAATGTTAAAGCGCCAATCAGAATGCGGAACCACGAGAGACGGTGGATTGATTGGGCGCGGCGTTTTCTTTGTATGACCAGGAAAGCGGCTTGAGGCTCACAGGCGGATGCATTTAGATTTGGACGAGTAGGACCTACGCATGACATTTTCGAAAGACCCGCCGCCGGAGGTTAAGCCCCAGAAGGATAAGGCAAAGACTGGATCTGAATTGGACCGCGTTCCAAGTGCGGGAGCCATTCGGGTCCGCAACGGACTCTCTGTGTCAGAAAAAGACATTGTGGAGGCGGCTAAATACGGGGGCAGGGAGCGAGAATCCTCGTCGGATAGCGACTAGGCAAAGGGGGCCAAGAATGCAGGCTCTGACCCATATCACACGTCGCAATATTGGACGGTGTCCAGAAGTGATCGCAGTCGTTTCTAATTGAACACGGCTGTTTTTTCTTGCGCGAACGCTCTACGCGGGCTCTAGCTGGTTCTCCTTTCAAAGGGGATGTAAGTCTTGGACGTAAAACAGTCAGTCTTCCAAAGCGATCTCCCTCTAAAGGAGAAACTCGAGCGCGCCAGGATGGAGTTGCTCGATCTTTCCGCCCGCAATCGACTTTTGAATGTGCCGCGGTTTTCCAAGAGCGCGAAGACGATCGATATCGTCGATGAGAAGTCGTCCGAAATTTATCGATTGCTGGTGACCGAAGGAAAGGCTTTTACCTTCCTGGCCGGCAAGCCCGATAGGCCGAAAGCGGGCCAGGATGAAAGCAGCCCTCCAGACGAAGAGATCGACTATTCCCCCGTCGCTCTCGCCCAACCAGAGGACGATGGAGTCGATAACAGAGGGATATCCGCGCGGCACTCGGACACCAAGCTGCAGACGCGTATGACCCCAACTGGGCTGCAGCGGCGGCTCCTTGATCTCTACCATGATGCCCGCACACTCGAGGAAGAGCAGGGCGTCAATATCCTCTTTCTGGCCCTTGGAATGCTGAAGTGGATTGACCCGAACAACAAAGAGAACATCCGTCAGGCCCCCCTCATTTTGGTGCCGGTTCGGCTTGAGCGAGGGGCCGCTGGAGAAAAATTCCGCCTACGAGCCCGGCCGGAAGATCTTACCGCAAACCTCTCCTTGGAACTCTATCTCGACCGCATTCACAAGCTCGCTCTGCCGCGTTTTGAGGTGGGAGATGACTTCGACGTCTCGGCCTATCTCGATGCCGTTGCCGAAGCAATTTCGACCAAAGAGGGTTGGGAGGTGCTTCGCGACGATATGGTGCTCGGCTTCTTCTCGTTTGCGAAGTTCTTGATGTACCGTGATCTGGATCCGGATCTCTGGCCCGATGGCGCAAAGATTATCGAACAACCGAAGATCCGCTCGCTTCTTTCAGATGGTTTCGAAACACGCGAGCCGCTTATGTCGGACGACATAGCGATTGATCCGCACATTGCGCCCGCCGAAATGTTGCATATCGTCGACAGTGACAGTTCTCAGACACTGGCGATCCATGACGTCAGAAAAGGTCGCGACCTCGTTATCCAAGGTCCGCCTGGGACAGGAAAATCGCAGACGATCGCAAACATTATTGGGTCGGCCGTTGCCGACGGAAAGACCGTGCTGTTCGTGGCCGAAAAGATGGCAGCGCTGGAGGTCGTCAAGCGACGGCTTGACACTGCTGGGGTGGGGGACGCCTGCCTTGAGCTGCATAGTAACAAGGCGAACAAGCGCATGATGCTAGAGGAGCTGCGGCGAACCTGGCAACTCGGATCGCCCAGGGGCCAGCTTCCTTCTTCCCTAACTGATCGCTTGCTGGAGGCTCGCGATAAACTCAACGCACATGCTGCACGAATGCACGTTGCGTTCGGAGCGTCCGAACTCACTCCTTATCAGGTTCTCGGCCAGCTAACCCGACTAAGGCAGGTCGGTCAGAAACCAGTGGACATCGAACTTACGGATGCCACAAGCTGGACAACTGACGGCGTTTCGCAACGTCGCAAATTGCTCGATGAGGTCTCTCAGCGGATCAACGAGATCGGCTTGCCGATCCACCACCCGTGGCGGGGAGTTGGCCTGGATGTCGTTCTTCCAACGACCATTGAGAGGCTCGTCCCACGCATCGCGGCGTTGCTGGACCAAGCCAAGGCACTGCACGCCAAACTGGTCGGTATCGCTGAGCGGATCAAGGCCGAGCCTCCGAAAATTCTCAGCGACAGCGGCGAGATAGAAGATCGCGCTGAGCTTCTCGCGTCCGCGCCTGGACTTCCTGCCGAGGCGCTCGTCTCGCCGGTATGGGATGAGCGTCCGAAAGACATTTCATCGCTTCTCTGGTCAGGAACGGATTTCGCCCGCAAGTCCGAGGAACTTTCGGAGCAGTTGGCGGCAACGGCTATCGACACGCCAATTGAAGGTCTCGAGACAGAGCTTGCAAAGCTTCCCTCGGAATTTCCGAAAGATGGTTTCCATCGTGCGCGACAGCTCACCATTCTGCTCCCACGCTTGAGGGAAGAAGCTGAGCGCCTGAATCAGGAACTCGGATCGGCGATATTGCCAGACACGTTGGCAGGCTTGCTCAGGCTGGCCGTGACCGGCGAGCGAGTAGCGGCAGCACCTGACGCAAGTCCGGAGGCCTTCGCAGCCACCGTTTGGGACTCCGGACTTGAGCAGGCAGGCGACCTTGCCGACAGCGTAGCGACGCTTGAGGCTGCCAGAGCCGACCTTCAGGGCAAGGTTGTTGACGCGGCGTGGAGCACCGAGGTGGCCGCGGCGCGGCAGGCGCTCGCCACACACACGGGAATATTGAAAGCATTGAACGGCGACTACCGTCGCGCCACAGCACTTGCGCGGACTATTGTGGTCGACCCTAGCGCGCCTGCGACGCAGATAGTTGGTCTCCTCGACCTTTTGATGAAGGGTCAGGCTGCCGCAGCAAGAGTCCGCGAAGGCGACGCTTTTGGCCGTTCCGCCTTCGGGGCAGATTGGCGTGGGGAGCGATCGGCTTCCGCGCCACTGCTCGCGCTAGTGGAGTGGATGCGGACTCTACGAGGGCTAGGCCCCGAACCTCGGATTATCGCCGGCCGGATGGCGGAACGCTCCGAGGCCGGTGCGCGTGCAGCGCGCGTTCGCAAGGTTATCGAAATCGGTCGGCCAATTATCGAAGGTTTCTGGAACGATCTCGGGCACCTCGCGTCATCCATGCTAGGCGACGTGGCTTCCGCCGAGCGGGCCTCGCTGCAACTGATGGAAGCGAAGGCGAGCACTGTAGCTCAAGCCGATGATGCGTCACGACAGGTTCTGACTGACGTTCCGGATCTAATCACTGAGCGGGTGGAGCTACTGCGCCGACTAGGCAGACTACAAGCACTTGCTCAAGGGATCGATGCGGGAGAGAGCCTTGGCAAGTTCGTATTCGGCTCGTCGTGGCACGGTCGAGGATCCGATTGGGCCGCTCTCACGCAAGCCGAGCTTTGGCTGAAAGAAAATGGCTCGATCCGACATCTGGCTGCGCGGTTGCCTGAAAGAATCGAGATCGCAAACTCGGCACGTTCAGCACGTGAAGCGGCCCAAGCGGCAGCGCGGGAATTGAAGGCGCTTACAGGGGATTTGAAAGCCGATGCTCCCTCCTTGTTTGGAGTAGTCGATTTTCCGGACGTCGCGATAGGCGAGGTCGTTTCTCGGCTGCAGGGTTGGCTCGATCATCAGGAGCAGCTCTCGAAATGGGTTGCCTATGAAGAGCGATCCGAAACGGCCCGAAAGGCTGGACTGGGACAGTTGATAGACGGCCTAGCCAACGGCCAGATTACAACAGGATCGGCTCGATCAGTTTTTGATATGGCCTACTACGAACGAATGTTTCTGGCGATGGCGACCGATGAGCCGGAGCTGGCAAGGTTCGACGGGGAACTGCATTCCAGGGCTGTACGTGACTTCGCAGATCTGGACCGCCAGCGCATCAAGGCCGGCGCCATCGAAGTTGTAACGGCTCATCACCGGAAAATTCCTTCAAGAGACGGCGGAGCTGGACCTGTCGGACTGCTTCGTTCTGAGATGGCGCGCAGACGAGGCCACATGCCCATCCGGCAATTGATGCAGAAGGCAGGCCCTGCCATCCAGGCGCTGAAGCCAGTGTTCATGATGAGCCCGCTTTCGGTGGCGCAATTCCTGTCGCCCGGCCGGATGTCCTTCGATCTGCTCGTGATGGACGAGGCGTCTCAGATCCAGCCCGTGGACGCACTTGGCTCGGTCGCCAGGGCCAGTCAGGTGGTCGTCGTTGGCGACGAACGCCAACTGCCACCCACGACATTCTTCGCGAAGATGACAGGCTCGCAGTCTGAAGATGACGAGGGTGAGGGCGCGCAGGTCGCCGACATTGAAAGCATCCTCGGCCTGTTCACGGCCCGCGGCTTGCCGCAGCGTATGCTGCGCTGGCACTACCGTAGCCGTCACCAATCTCTAATCGCAGTATCGAACAGCCAGTTCTACGAGAACCGGCTTTTCATCGTGCCAAGCCCTTATACCCAAGAGGCAGGTATGGGGTTGCGGTTTCATCATGTGCCGGAGGGGGTCTTCGATTCCGGCGGCACAGGAACCAATCCGGTAGAGGCGAGAGCAGTAGCGGAGGCGATCATCCGTCATGCGAAGGTGAACCCGCAAGAGACTCTAGGCGTTGCAACATTTTCGGTTAGCCAACGCCGCGCGATCCAGGATGAACTCGAAGCGCTGCGGCGACTAAATCCCGACACCGAGGAATTCTTTCACGCTCATCCAAGCGAGCCATTCTTCGTCAAGAACCTCGAAAATGTTCAAGGCGATGAGCGCGACGTGATCATGATCTCGGTGGGGTATGCCAAGAATGCCCAGGGATACATGGCCATGCGTTTCGGCCCTCTTGGCGCGGAAGGCGGCGAGCGTCGGCTCAACGTCCTCATAAGCCGCGCCAAGCGCAGCTGCGAAGTATTCGCGTCCATCACAGACGAGGACATCGACCTGGAGCGTGGCAAAGGGAAAGGCATCTTCGCCTTCAAGCTCTTCTTGCACTACGCGAGAACAGGGCGAATTTCGCTTGCCCAAGTCACGGTTCGCGAAATGGATTCAATCTTTGTAGAACAGGTAGCCAACGCGCTGATCGAAATGGGTTATCAGGTTCATGCTCAAGTGGGCATTGCCGGCTTCTTCATCGACCTCGCAGTTGCGGATCCAGAGAGGCCAGGCCGCTATATTCTTGGCATCGAATGCGATGGCGCAGAATATCACTCATCTCGCTCGGCCAGAGATCGAGACCGGCTTCGGCAGTCGGTTCTGGAAGACCATGGTTGGATCATCCATCGCATCTGGAGCGCTGACTGGTTCCAACGGCCTCGTGAGCAGCTGGAGCGAACCATACTAGCGATTGAGGCCGCCAGAAAAGAACTCGATGAGCGGGCCGAATTGGGGGTCCAGAGAAATCGAGCTGTAGCCGTGCAGGTTGTTACGGTCGACCGAGGCAACGTGACGGAAATCGGTCTCGAAAGCACAAACGGATCCGAGACACCCAATCGAGCCTACGAAGAGGCCGAACTAAAGCGACCGGGATCGTTCGAACTCCACGAGACGCCCAGCGGAATCATGGCCGGACTGGTCGAGCAGGTCGTGGCTACAGAAACGCCAATCCATGTCGACGAAATAGTTTCGCGTATTCGGGACGCCTGGGGTCTGCAGCGGGCCGGTGGCAGGATTCAGGATGCAATCGAGCGGGGGGTAAGCATAGCACAGAGAGGTGGTTCAGTAGCCCGTCGAGGCAACTTCTGCTTCAAGCCAGGTGTTCCTGTTCGTCTCAGGGATCGCAGTGGGGTCGTGTCCGCTGGATTGCGCAAGCCCGAAATGATTGCGCAGGACGAGGTCGCCCAAGGCGCTATGGAAGTCGTGAAATCCAACCTCGGTGCGACAGAGGAAGAAATCGCCACAGGCGTTGCCAGGATGCTGGGCTTCAAAGCCACAAGCGCACAATTAAGGCAGCTGATTTCAGCTGGGGTCGCCGATTTGGTTGCCAAAGGAGTGTTACGGTCCCAAGACGGCTTGTTGGTGGCCGGCGAATCCGCGAGCGAGAAATTAGCTGAAGTGTAACGGGGCGCTGCAGCGCCCTCGTTGCAATTTCTGTCGAAGCTCGGAACACCTCTTTTGCTGGCGGAGGCCGAATGGCATTTCGATTCGTACACACGGCCGATATTCATCTCGACTCGCCGCTTCGTTCGCTGGCGATGCGAAATCCCGATCTTGCCGGGCTGGTGGGCGACGCCAGCCGCCAGGCATTCGTTTCGATAGTGGATCTCTGCCTTGAGGAACGTGTGGCCGCGTTGGTCATTGCTGGCGACCTATACGATGGCGACCAGACTTCAATGAAGACAGCGCGGTTCTTGGGCGCGCAGATGACACGCCTGCACCAGGCCGGCATCATGGTTTTCAAGATCCGCGGTAATCATGACGCCCTGTCGCGGATTTCCAAACAGCTGGTATTTCCCGACACCGTTACCATCTTTGGTGGTCGTGCTCAGTCGGTATTGCAGACAGCCGGCGGTCTGGACGTCGTATTCCATGGTTTGAGCTTTGCGAACCCTAAGGCGCCGGACAGCCTGTTAACCAAATATCCGGCGGCTCGTGAAGGGGCCGTCAACATAGGCATCATGCATACCAGTCTGGCTGGATCGCCAGGTCACGACGTTTACGCGCCCTGCAGCATCGCTGACTTGCACGCCCACGGTTTCGACTATTGGGCCCTCGGCCACATCCATGCTCGCCAAGTCCATCCTGGCGCCAGTGCCGTGGTGATGCCGGGAATACCGCAGGGGAGGGATATCAACGAGGCCGGTGAGAAATCAGTCACCCTGGTGACGGTGCGCCACGACCGTTCGGTGGAGATCGAGGAACGGCTGACCAGCGTTGCGCAGTTCGAACGGGTGAGCGTCGACCTTACCGGAGCGGTGGAGTGGCCCGAGGCCGTCGCGCGTGTTCGCTTCGCACTCGAAGAGATGCGGGCAACCGTCCGATCGCGTCATGCTGTGGCTCGCATTGGCCTGACAGGAACGTCACCACTGATGTGGGCGCTGATCCGCGACAGGGACCTCCTTCTTGCCGAAGCCGAACAGGCTGCGGAACAGCTAGGCCATACGTGGGTGGAGAAGCTCGAGCTTGACCTCGCGCCGCCTCGGACGGAGACCGCCGAGGATATTGCTGATCCGATTTTCGAACTCGAGCAATCAATGCGTGCCGATGCCACCTCGGAGGCCTTCCGCGCTGAGGCGAGGGCGTTCGTCCAAAAGATGGTCGCCGACCTTCCGGCCGACGGGCGGGATTTTGCTGGGACGGACGAAGCCGGGCTGGAACAGTTCCTCGATCAGGTGCTTTCCAAGGGCGCGGACTTGGTGACTGCCCGCCTTAAGGCCGGTGGATCGTCATGAGGTTGCGGCGCCTTGACCTCATTCGTTATGGAAAGTTCACCGATCGTTCGATCGACTTCGGACCCAAACCGGAATCCGGACCTGATCTGCATATCGTGTTTGGCCTGAATGAGGCCGGCAAATCGACTGCGCTTTCGGCCTATCTAGACTTGCTGTTCGGCATCGAGGAACGGAGCCGCTACAACTTCCTGCACGAGTACAGTGCCATGCGCATCGGCGGGGTGCTGGAACTGGCCGGCTCCGAACACACGTTCACGCGTACGAAACAGCGCAGTAATTCGCTATTGAATGCGACGGGCCAACCGGTAAGCGAGGTGGCGATCACGGCGCATCTCGCCGGTCTGTCGCGCGACGCCTACACGACGATGTTCTCACTCGATGACGAGACGTTGGAAGCCGGCGGAAAATCTATCCTGGAGTCGCGGGGCGACCTCGGCAAGCTTCTGTTCACGGCCAGCGCCGGTCTTGGGAACGCAAGTGATACGTTGAACGCCCTCGAGGCCGAAGCAGACGCTCTGTATCGGAAGCAGGCGCATGGAACCGAACTGGCGCTGTTGAAGAAGCGCCTTGTTGACGTAAAGTCGCGCAGGGATGCGATCGACACCCTTGCATCAACCTACGAGGGCCTGGAGGCCGAACGTCTCGATGCAGCGCAGCAGTACGGCCGAACCATCAGCGATCGGGCGGTGCTGGTGGCCAGGCTGGATACCTTTGCTCGTTACGTGCGTGCTGCGCCGATGCTGGCGGATATCCGGCGCAAGATTGCCCGGCTGGATCAGCTGCCGGACATCGCCTCCCCAGCCCGGACATCGACGGGAAGTGTCACCGAACTGATCGATGACGATGCCAGCCTCAGAACGCGGCTGTCCGCAAACATCGACGAGACCGAGCGCCTGGCGGAAAAAGTCACTGCGGTCGACGAGGACGAACCGATCCTGTCGATTTCCGAACGCATTCGCGGGCTGGCGGAGAGCAAGGTGCGCCATACCGCGGCTGGCTTTGACTTGCCCACTCGCAGGATGGAGCTGCAAATCCTCAACAACAGCGTGGCGAGCTGCCTTGCCGCCTTGGGCCGATCTTCCGAGGCGGATCCTGGCGCGCTGCTTCTGCCTGCCGTCACCGTTGGCGTCGTTCGCGCCATGGTCGAGCAGAGGTCCGGGATTGCTACCGGGATGCGTGCCGCTCGCGACGAAGCCGCGGCGGCACTCGATGCGCTGCAGGTGGCAAGGCAGCGGGTCGGCGAGGAAAGGGCGGTGCCCGAACCTGCCAGGGCAAGGCTGGGCTCGGCTTTGTCGAAAGCGCGAGCAAGCGGACACCAGGCAGAGATTAGGACGGCTCGCGAGGCGGAAGATGCGGGAACAATCCGATGGAAGGCGGCGCTCGCGCGCTTGCGTCCATGGAACGGAGATGCCCTCGCTCTCGCCAACGTCGCGGTTCCGAGCGCCGGGCAGATTGCCGCCTGGAAGACGGTAGCGTCAGAACTGGCAAGGAACACCGCCGTACTTGCCGAACGCCTTGCTGAATACGAGGGCAACCATGCCATGCTCGCCGCACGATTGGATGCCCTTCGTGCCTCGGGCGACATTGTCGACGATGAAGCGGCTACCGCCATCCGCCGAGTTCGCGATGATGCGTGGGCAACGCACCGCGCAGCGCTGACCGGTGACACCGCTGACGACTTCGCCGTGGCATTGGCGCGCGATGACATTGCCAGCGCAGGCCGGCTGGCCGGCGCGGCGGATCTGGCTGAGATCCGGGCAACTACGCGCGAGCTGGCCGAGGCCGCGGCCAACCTGTCACGCAACGGCATCCAACGCACACAGCTCGGCAAGGATGTGGATACCCAATTGTTGGAAATCCGCGCGGCCGCCAGGGACCTGCTCGGAGACGCCGTGGAACCTTCGTCTGAGCGCCTGATCGAAAGGATCGAGGATCAGATCGAGGCGCGCAGCGATGCGCTCGCTGCCTGGGAGCAGATCGAACTTGCTCGCTTGAAGGCCGAGCGAGCCGCTGACGCCGGCGAGCAGATACGCTTGGAAATGAGAGCAGTGCTGGGAAGCGTCGGCATTGTATCAGAGTCCAACGACACCCTCGAAGCAATCATGGCCATCGCGGAGCCGTTTCTGGATCGGCAGCGCAAGGTGGACGCCGAGTATGCCGAGGCGCTCAGAATGGTGAGCTCCAAAGAAGAGGATCTAGCGGCACGACGGGTTGCAGTAGGTGTGGCGGAGCGTCGCGAGGAGGAATGGCTGGCCGGCATTACCGAAGCACTCAAGGGAACTTGGCTCGAAAGCGGGCTCTCCGCATCCGGCGTCGGCACTGTGCTCGATCAATTGGCCGAACTTTCAAGAAGCCTGCAGGAACGGGACGACCTGCAGCTGCGTATCGACAAGATGGAGGCCGACAGGGCCAATTTTCTGGTCGAGGTCATCGCCGTTGCGGTTGAAGCCGACGAGCCGACGAAGGATACCGACCCGGAGCAGTTGGCCATCCGCCTTGCCGAGCGCCTAGAGCGTGCCGAGCGGACACGTGAAACGAAGGCAAGCCTCGGCAACGACCTGAAGCGCCTCAAGGAGGCGCGCGACATCCTCGACACTGAGATTTTGGCACACGAACGCCGCAAGAACGAGGTGCTGGGCGTCTTTGGTGTCGCCACTCTGCCCGAGGTAGTCGAACGCGATGAGCTGTTGCGTGAGCGCGATGGCTTGCGCACCACCGTCGCCGAACTTGAGGAACGGATAGTGGCGGAGCTCGCGGTCGACGGATTCGAGCAGGCCCGCTCGATCCTGGACGCGATCGATTTCGACGGCCTCGCGGTCGAGAAGGCTGAGGGTGAGCAGCGGCTTCGCCTGTTCGATGAAACCATCCAGCAACAGCTGATCCGGCAGACGCGCGCGGCCGACAAGCTGGACGCCATCGGCGGTGATAGTGCGGTTGCACGCCTGGATGCTGAACGGCGCACAACCCTGCTGGAAATCGAGGAGAAGGCCGTTCGCTACATAGAGCTGAAGCTTGGCATCATGTCGGCTGGCAATGCTTTGCGGATCTACCGTGAGAGCCATCGCTCCGGCATGATGGCGCGCGCATCAGACGCGTTCAAGCTAATGACGCGTGGCCAGTATTCGGGGCTGACAACCCAGCCTGTAAGAGGTGGTGAGGTTCTCATTGCTGTGCAGGGTGACGGGCAATCCAAGGTCACCGAAGCGCTTTCAAAGGGTGCACGATTTCAGCTGTACCTTGCCCTAAGACTCGCCGGTTATTACGAGTTCGCGCAATTTCGGCCCTCGGTCCCATTCGTCGCCGACGACATCATGGAGACGTTCGACCATATTCGCTCGGAGGAGGTTTTCAGGCTGTTCGGAGCGATGGCAAACACAGGTCAGGTCATCTACCTGACGCACCATAAGCATCTATGTGAAATAGCTGAGGCTGTCGTACCGGGAACGAGGATCCATCAACTCGCACAGTAATTTTCTCCGGAATACGTGAACGAACCAGTGAAGGACGCCGAATTTGACGGCAAGTATGCGCCCAAAGTCAGACGTTCCGGCAAACTTCGCGTTCGTCCAAAAGCGGACATATCGCCCGAGCCATAGACGGCCCCGATGTGCCCATAATGGACGTCCTGCAAATTCATTGTCCTGCCGAATCTGGACTTCGAGAGCTGGCCCTAAACAGCAATTGTATCGCGCCTAGCCGTCCTATCGCCGGGGCGCCAATTGTAAACAACGGCGAACTATACCAATATCGTTACTGGCTTCTTCCGGTGCGACTCGGGAGAACGGGATGGGCAATGAACGCGAAGACGCAAACGGGAAAACACAGCGCCGCTGGCCAATACCTCGGCTATGCGCTTCAACCTGTACGCCTTTGCTTTCACCTGCTCAACGCGCCTAGCGGCGCCTTGGTCTCTCTTGAACATTTAGACGATGTGGCGGTTCACCTGGTCGGCGGCGAAGTCGTTCTTGAGCAAAGCAAGAGCGCACTGAAGCAAAATCCGATATCCGACTGGGCTGCGGACCTGTGGAAGTCTCTGGCCAACTGGCTCAGCTTCATGGCGGCGGGAGAGATCGACCCGGCGACCAGCCATTTCCGGCTATATGTCACACCGGTGAAGGCGGGTGCCTTCGCGATCGCGCTGAACGACGCGAAAACAGATGCCGACGTGGAGGCGCTGGTCGCTAACCTCGCCAAAGCCCACAGCAAGCTGAAAGCTGCACCGGCATGCGACGCCGACGTCCAAGCTTTCCTGAACGCTGATGCGGCTCATTGCGCCGCCTTGGTCAAGAATCTCGCCGTTATCAGCGTCGATGCAGATCCCGTCGATCCGATACGCGCGATCTTCAAGCCGACGGTCTCTCCGCTCATCATCGACCTAGTGTGCGAACGCGCGATCGGCGCTGCGAAGGAGGCGGCGGACAGGCTGATTAGAGCTGGCAAGCCCGCCATCTTGGACGTGGACGCGTTTCAGGCCGAGCAAAGAGCATTTGTTCAGAAGAACAACCTTCCAGGGCTGCTGTCGTCTTTCACCAAGCAACCGCCTGTCGAGGCCATCGAACAATTGATCGCCGACCGTCCCGCCTTCGTCCGCCAACTCGAGCTGATCGAGGTGGGAGACGAAGCGTGCGTCCGGGCTGTTAGCGATTACCTTAGGACGCTCGCCGACATCTCGATCTGGGGCGAAAGCGGGCTAATCTTTGAGAAGAACCTAAGTGACTGGGACGATGATCTTGTCGGTCGCTATGAGCACGTCAGTGCAGAGGTGCACGACATACAGGCCGGACACCCCGCAACGGTTCGTGGTAGAATAGTTTACAGGCGCTGCGCGCAGTTGCAGCCTCCACTCGATGGTCGAGTCGTCCCCGGTCATTTCGTCCACGGATCATTCAACGCCCTTGCCCACGGCCTGCGCCTCGGCTGGCATCCCGACTACCAGACTCTTTTGGAGCCAGCGACTTGATTGAGGCTGGCCGATCGCACCTACCGCTCAGCGACCTCGCCCTTGTCCAGAATCCAGGACTTGGGGCTTTCGCATTGTGGCAATTTGGCCAAGGTTTCCAGGCTGAGGACGAACGTCCAGCGCCGTTCGCCTTGGCGTTTCTCGTGCTGCCAATCGTCCTGCATCGCGCAACGCTCGAAATCGTGACTTCGACAAACCGACCCTCTGGACTGGCGCTCTTCGCGGCCAAGCTCGGGAAGGAACGGGAACAACTCCTCGCCGTCCACGAGCGAGCGCTGCTGCTGCGTACTCTGACATTGCAATCGGCCGCTGTCGGTGTGAGCGGGCGGCTGCTGTCCGTGGATTACAAGGATGCTACTTTAAGAGCAAACGTACCAGAACCGAAACCGAGGAGGCTCGTCCTTCCAGAGCGCGTCAAGCACCTCGGACCTGCCTCGGAGAAATTGGGTTTCTGGTTTTCGAACCTGGGGACCGCGCAGGTGGCCAACCTGTTACGGGTGGAGTTCTAGATGTATTTCCAGCTTCGAAAACTGATCCTTTGGCCCCGCAATGGTGCAGCGCCGCGGGTCGTCAAGTTCGAGCCCGGTGTCGTCAACGTCATCAGCGGCGCGTCGAAGACCGGGAAGTCCGCCGTTATCCCTATTGTTGATTACTGTCTGGGCTCGGAGAAATGCGCGATTCCGGTGGGCGTAATCCGCGAGAACTGCAGCTGGTTCGGCATTCTGATCGAGACGCTGGAGGGCGAAAAGCTCTTGGCGCGACGCGAACCGGGGGACCAACAGAGCACAGGCGACATGGTGCTGCTGGAGGGCGCACAGGTCGAAATTCCGGAGACGATCACCGACAAGACCACCAATGTCGACACGGTCAAGCGCGCGATGAACCGCCTGGCAGGACTGACTGACCTCGACTTCGAACCAGGTACAGAGAATGGATTCAAGCAAAGGCCAAGCTTCCGCGACCTCATGGCCTTCACGTTCCAACCTCAGAACGTGATCGCCAATCCCGACGTGATGTTTTTCAAGGCCGATACGACGGAACACCGGGAGAAGCTAAAGACCATCTTCCCGTACGTTCTGGGCGCGGTCACGGCAAAGATTCTCCAGGCGCGGTTTGAGATCGATCGGCTCCAGCGCAACCTCCGCCGGAAGGAGGCTGAGCTACGCGCGATCGTGTCGGCAACTGGCGCTTGGCGGGCGGAGGCGGAGGCGTGGCTGCGTCAGGCAGTCGAACTTGGCCTAGTCGATTCCTCCACTGAAGTGCCGAAGGACTGGAGTGACGTTGTTGACCTGCTTCGGCGCGTGTCGAACAGCAACTCAAGTCTTGCTCGACCAAGCCTGGCCGGCATCGATGTGGTGCTGACGCGTCTGGAAACCCTTCGTGCGTCGGAAACTGAAATCGCCGCGCGACTTACCGAGCATCGTCAGCGCCTGAACGAACTGCGCCGTCTGGTGGAGAGCAGCGAGGCGTACGGCGACGCCATGCGCATCCAACGTGACCGCTTGGACCTTTCCACGTGGCTGAGGGACTTGGCCGACGAGTTCGCCGATCCGTTGGTCGCACTCGGGGACGGCGGCCGCGAGAAGGTCTTGGCCCTTTGCGACAACCTCGGCGGTCTGGAGATCCGACTGCGGACCCACCCTGCGATGTCTAACACGCTTGACAAGGAAATCCTGCGCCAGCGCGGCGCCGCTGAAGCGGTCCTATCTGAGTTGAACGATGTCCGTAGCGAGATAGCGGTGCTGGAACGGGACTCTGACGTCGCCCGAGACGAGGCCAATCGCTTCGATAGGCTTGAGCGCTTCCTCGGTCGATTGGAGCAGGCGTTGCACGTCTACGACCGCGCCGACCAGTCGTCGGATTTGCGGCAGGAACTCACCTCGCTGCAGGCCGATATTGCAACGCTGCAAAAGACGATCTCCGAGGCCGACATCCAGCGCAAGCTATTCAACGCGTTGCACCAAGTCTCCCATCATGCCAATCGGCTGATTCCGCAGCTTGACGCGGAGTGGCCCGAGGCCCCGATTAGGCTGTTGATTGAAGACCTGACCGTCAAGGTGACTAGGGGAACGCGTGAGGACTACCTGTGGGAGATTGGCAGCGGCGCCAATTGGCTCGCGTATCACGTCGCACTAATGCTTGCGCTGCAGCACTACTTCCTGGCCGAACCTCATCACCCAGTCCCTGGTCAGCTGATCTTCGACCAACCTAGCCAAGTCTATTTTCCTAAGCGGGCGGCGGGCGACGAGGGCCCCGACCTCATCGCGTGGAGGGATCAGGACGTGGTCGCCGTCAGGAAGGTCTTTGCGCTCCTAGGCGCTGAGGTCATGGCCGCGAAAGGTCGCCTCCAGATCATCGTGCTGGATCATGCAGATGAGGACGTCTGGGGCAAGCTTCCCGGAGTCAAGTTGATTGAGGAATGGCGTGGACAGGCCCTCGTGCCTCAGGCTTGGATTGCCGCCGCATCTTCCAACGGTGGATAATAATCTGCTGCCAGAGGAGAAGGCATGGCGAACGTGGACGAGATCAACCGTCTGACGGCCCTTGGCTTGAACGTCATCACAGCCATGGATGTCGCGGAAGGAAAACTAGACGAAGCCTTCGAGGTCGCCCGCGCTCAGGAGAAACGCAAGGTCGACATCTGGTGCAAAGGAAGAAAGAACATTCCGGTTGCACTGACTGCGATATGGGACTGCGATCCTGCAAACTTCTATCTCGCGTTCGACGGCGATGATCCCAGCGACCACGCTTCGACGGATTTCATTCTTATCGACGCTGATGTCACTGACGTTGGCGGCAGGCTTACCTACGCCGCCAGCAGGGACAAGGGTCCTTGGCATCAACGTTACAAGAGCAAGAGCTGTGGGATCGCCTACCGATGGCTGCATGGCCGCGGTGTCACACCGCCTTTGCTCGGCGAGTACCAAGGCCAAGTTCACATCGTAGGAGGCATGCACCGCTTCCATCTTGCCAAGCACTATGGGACGACGCGCATGCCATTCCTCGTCCGGAGGGCCGAACTAGCCGCAGTAATGGCGTTGATCCCCTCGGCGACCGACACCGCCAACTCGTAATGGCGGGGACTGCAGAAAAGAAGCGAATGAGTTGCGAACTTACCGGGATCACTCCCCGAAAGCTGACCGACGGCTTCCGGCCCCGTTGCGGCCATTCTTACTCCCGCACTTTGGCTTTTCCAGCGCTAAACCGGCCTTGGGCGATGAATGGAAACGGTCAGATGTTCCCGGTCTGTGCTCGAAAAGTCGCATAAAAGGGCAGACTGGTGTGACGTCCGGAATTATTGGGCCTTTCACGGGTTTACCGGTCCCGAATTATCGGTTGCTGGCGGGCGGGCTATGCGATTGAAAACAGGAGAGTTTTCTGGCTAAGGGTGGGGTTTCAGACTGAGTTTACCAATGCCCTTAATGACGATTAATTCTGGATTGGCATCAGGTGATTGGGTTTGCGCAGAATATAGCCGCCCTTATTGGTAAACCCGCTCACGGTCGACAACGGATTGGTCAACCTAGGACGACAGGATTGGTAAACCGGAGCCGCCCTATCGACGAAGGTCTAGCTTGGCGCATTCACTGTCGCCGGTAGGCAGATATTCGGGCGACAATCGGGACCAGCGTGCGACGCCGCCAAGCGTGAGACACGTCGGCTACGCCGCAAATCGACACGGTTTGACCGGGCGCAATACCGCACCGATCTTCTAATCTCGGCTTAATTCCGGAGAGAGGCAGATAATTCCGGACGCCACACTGATTGGTAACCTAAGGCCACCCACCACGCGGATTGGTAGCCCACAGGAATAGGTTTGGTAACCCTTATCGAGTGAGGGCCGCTCGTACCTTTCGGCGGGTTCGTTTCAGTTCTAAGCCCGGCTTAATTCTGGACAACGACAGATAATTCTGGACGGCACAGTGGAACTCAACGCGTTGTAAGGATGGCATAGAGAAGCAGTAGCCCTCCAGTCTCGCTACTGGAAAAATTCTGGAAAATGGGTCTGCTTGGCTGGACGCAGAACGTTGTGATTATTCAGCCGGCATTTCTGAAGCTTCTCGAACACAAACAGCTTGCCTTCGCGCACGCTATCTTCGAGCGACTTCGCCTTCGCCAGATGCGCCGCAATCGCGCTGGCCAGCATGCAACCTGTTCCGCGCATCGATATAGCAAGGCGCGGCGTGTCGAAGTGGATGGGTTCATGATCGGAGCGTAACAGAATATCGGCCGATCGGGGACCCGACGCGTGCCCACCCTTGATCAGCAGGGCCTGAGGGCCGACGGCCTGCAGTCTTTGTCCTTGTTGGAGCGCACCGTCCTCATCCGAAGCCGGTTCGGAACCAGTAAGGAGCGCCAGTTCAGGAAGGTTGGGCGTGACAATGCAGCAAAGCGGCATCAAATCGCGCTTCATGGCAGCGATAGCGCCTGCTTCCAGAAGTGCGCGGCCTGAGGTGGAGGCCAGCACAGGGTCGAGTACTGCCGGCACTTGCGGAAATTTGCGCAGCACTGCGGCAACGGCAACAATGATCTTGGCAGTCGCCAGCATGCCGATCTTGATTGTGGCTACGTCGTTGGCCTGTAGCGCGGCACACATCTGATTGGCCACCATGCTGGGTGGCGAATGATGGATTTCGATCACGGCGTCGTGCGTTTGCACCGTTAGCGCTGTGACGGCGAGACAGGTGCGCACGCCAACGGCAGAGATCGTCTCGATGTCGCGTGCTATTCCAGCACCCCCGCTGGAATCTGATCCGCCAACGACAAGCACATGCGGTTCTCGTCTCATCGCCATCGGTCCGTCTTTTCGATCCATTCTCGCGTGCGCGCTTCGGGGTCGAAGCTCAACGTGATGTCCGTGACCACTGCGGCGCTGTTGGCGCCGGCCTCAAAGACGCCGTCGAGGCGGTCGGGGTTGAGGCCGCCGATGGCGACCAATGGGATCGGCGCCACCCGCCGCTTCCACTCGCTGATCCGCTCTAGCCCTTGCGGTGCCCACTTCATTTTCTTCAAAGTGGTGGGATAGATCGGACCGAGCGCGACATAGTCGGGCTCGGCAAACATGGCCGTTTCCAGCTCGACATGATCATGCGTGCTCAATCCGAGCCTGACGCCCGCTGCCCGTATCCTCGAGAGGTCGGCCGTTTGCAAATCCTCCTGGCCCAGATGCACGAAATCGCAGCCTTCCTCGATTGCCAGGCGCCAATAATCATTGATGATGAGCTGGCTTTTGTGTTGGACACACCAGGCCTTCGACTTGCGGATCTCCGCGCGCAGCCCGGTTTCATCCATGGTTTTGATGCGAAGCTGAATCAGCTTGACGCCGAGCGGCGCCAACCTTTCGATCCAGGCGGCGCTGTCGACGATCAGGTAGAAGGGATCGAGCTTCATGAAAAAACGGCCCTGCCGACCATCGGTGTCGATGGCACGGCGACGTCGCGCGGTTCGAGCATTCCCGAACTGAACGCCTCACGACCGGCGTCGACCGCCTTACCGAAAGCACGCGCCATGCCGACCGGATCTGCCGCCTTGGCGACCGCTGTGTTCAGGAGCACGGCGTCAAAGCCGAGTTCCATGACGGTGGCCGCGTGCGACGGCCGTCCGAGCCCCGCATCCACAATCAGCGGGACGCCAGGGAAATATCCGCGCATCGAGCGCAGCGCCGTCATGTTGACCGGTCCCAAGGCGGAACCGATCGGTGCGCACCACGGCATCAGGACCTTGCAGCCCGCTTCCAGCAGCCGCTCGGCGACAACGAGATCGTCGGTGGTATAGGGGAATACCGCAAAGCCGTCCTCGCACAGGATGCGGGCGGCTTCAACCAGACCGAACACATCCGGCTGTAGCGTGTCGTGATTGCCGATCACTTCGAGCTTGATCCAGTTGGTGCCGAAGACCTCGCGCGCCATTTTCGCGGTGGTGACGGCTTCCTTGACGGAGAGGCAGCCGGCGGTATTGGGCAGGGTTCTGGCGCCCAGCGAGCGGATCAACGACCAGAATTGTTCGCCGGCCCTACCGCCCGCCATCTCACGCCGCAACGAGACGGTCACCACCGACGTGCCCGATGCCTTGACTGCATCGGCAAGGATGGCCGGCGAAGGATACTGAGCCGTGCCGAGAAGCAGGCGCGACGAAAGCTCGGTTCCATAAAGCTCCAACATGCTAGCCGCCCTGCATGGGCGAGAGGATTTCGATCCGGTCGCCGTCGCTCAACTGGAACTCCGCGCGGTTGGCTTTGTGCACGAGGTCGCTGTTGACGGCGGTGGCGAGCCAATCGCCCTCATAGTCGAGCGCGGCAAGCAACTCGGCCAGCGTGGTGGCGGCAATCTCACGCGCCTCGCCGTTGACCATCAGTTTCATGAGCATGCTCCTTGGTTCTGTCTTGACTGAAAACCAGGTCGGCAGCCTGGCGCGCCATGGCGGGGGCGAGGAGAAAACCGTGACGATAAAGACCGTTGATCGCGATGATCTCACCGTCTGTTTCGACGCGTGGCAAATTGTCGGGAAATGCCGGACGGACACCCACACCGGTTTCAACGATCTCGGCCTCACCAAAGGCCGGATGGAGGGCATGGGCGGCGCCCAGCAGCTCCATCATGGAACGCGCCGTCACCGGTCCGGCGCTCTGGCTTTCAATCATCGTCGCTCCGATCATGAAACGGTGATCGGTGCGCGGCACGGCATAAAGCGGAAAGCGTGGATGAAGCAAACGGACCGGCCGCGACAGCGAGACATCAGGCGTGCGAAGGATCAGCATTTCGCCGCGAACACCGCGCAGCCTGTCATCGGCCGCTGCCATTCCCATGCAGTCTATCTGACGGGCGAATCCCGAAACAGGCCGGGCGTCGCAGCCGAAGTGGAATTTGACACCCATGGTCGCAAGCTTGTCATGAAGTGCCGCCATCGCCGGGCGTGGGTCGAGGTGAGCCTCGTCGGGGAAGAGCAATCCACGCCGGAAGCGGCCGGCGAGGTCGGGTTCCAGGAGCGCAATTTCGTTTTCATCGACGCGCCGATGCCCTGACGTGCGACTGGCGAACCGGTCAAGCTCACCGGCATCACGCGGCGCGGCCACGACCAATGTCCCGGCCCGTGTCACCTGACCCGACAGCACCGCATCCCACCAGTCGGCAGCATCGCGTCCGAGATCCAGCACCGGCTGCTCCGCGCTTTCGCGCTCGCACCATGGCGCCAGCATGCCGCCGGCGAACCACGACGCGTTGCCACCAAGGCCATGCCGCATCTCGGCGACGGTGACCGTCGCGCCGCGGGCGGCGAGTTCGAAAGCGACGGTGAGGCCGGCAACGCCGGCCCCTTTGACGAGCACCCTCATGATGGTTTGGGAGCCTCTGGCACGACCGGTACGCCAGTCTCGTCCGCCTGCATGTAGAGATCGCCGCCCTCCCGGTATTTTGCCGCCATTGCCGCCATGCCTTCCTTCTGGGCCTCGGCACGGATGTCGTGGGAAATGCGCATGGAGCAGAATTTCGGCCCGCACATCGAACAAAAATGTGCCAGCTTGTGCGCCTCCTTGGGCAAGGTCTGGTCGTGGAAGGACCGTGCGGTTTCGGGGTCGAGCGACAGGTTGAACTGGTCCTCCCAGCGGAACTCGAAGCGCGCGCGCGAAAGGGCATCATCCCTGGTTTTCGCTGCCGGATGGCCCTTCGCCAGATCGGCTGCATGGGCGGCTATCTTGTAGGTGATCACGCCAATCTTGACGTCGTTGCGGTCGGGAAGGCCGAGATGCTCTTTCGGCGTGACGTAGCAAAGCATTGCGGTGCCGAACCAGCCTATCATGGCGGCACCTATCCCTGAGGTGATGTGGTCATAGCCCGGCGCGATGTCGGTCGTCAGCGGCCCCAACGTGTAGAACGGCGCCTCACCGCACACTGCGAGCTGCTTGTCCATGTTCTGCTTGATCTTGTGCATGGGGACATGGCCCGGGCCTTCGATCATCACCTGGCAGTCCTTTGCCCAGGCAATCTTGGTGAGTTCTCCAAGTGTTTCCAGTTCGGCGAATTGCGCCGCGTCGTTCGCATCGGCGATTGAACCGGGACGAAGGCCGTCGCCGAGCGAGAAGGAGACGTCATAGGCTCTGGCGATGTCGCAGATCTCCTCGAAATGCTCGTAGAGGAAGCTCTCCCGGTGATGGTGCAGGCACCATTTGGCCATGATCGAGCCGCCGCGCGAGACGATGCCCGTGACCCGGTCGACGGTCAGCGGGATGTAGTGCAGCCGCACGCCGGCGTGGATGGTGAAATAGTCGACGCCTTGCTCGGCCTGCTCGATCAGCGTGTCGCGGTAGACCTCCCAGTTCAGATCCTCGGCGATGCCGTTGACCTTTTCCAGCGCCTGATAGAGCGGCACCGTACCGATCGGCACCGGCGCATTGCGCACGATCCAGTCGCGGATGTTGTGGATGTTGCGGCCGGTCGACAGGTCCATCACCGTGTCCGCGCCCCAGCGGATAGCCCAGACCATTTTTTCGACCTCTTCGGCCATCGACGATGTGACAGCCGAGTTACCGATGTTGGCGTTGATCTTGACCAGAAAATTGCGACCGATGATCATCGGCTCGCTCTCGGGATGATTGATGTTGGCGGGAATGATTGCGCGCCCGCGCGCCACCTCGTCGCGCACGAATTCGGGTGTGACGAAATCTGGGATCGCCGCGCCGAAGGCTTCGCCGTCGCGTTGCAGCTTGCCGCGCATCACCTCGCGGCCGAGATTCTCGCGGATGGCTACGAACTCCATTTCTGGCGTGATGATGCCGGCGCGCGCATAGGCAAGTTGGGTCACCGCCTTGCCCTGCTTGGCCTTGAGCGGCCGATTGCGTATCGGAAATTCCGGTGTCAGGCGCTCGCCGGTGGCGAATCCATTGTCTTCCGGCCGGACGTGGCGGCCGTCATAGGCTTCGACATCGCCACGCGCCGTGACCCATTCGTGGCGAAGCCGGGCAAGGCCTTTTTCGATGCTGGTTTCGACTGATGGATCGGTGTAGGGGCCGGACGGATCGTAGACGGTGACGGGCGGTTCGCCGGCCGTCGGATGGACGGAAATCTCGCGCATCGGCACCCTGATCTGCGGGTAGAGGACGCCGGGCTTGTGGATTTTCCGCGAGGCGGGCAGTGGTCCCGTCGATACGGCGGGGGTGAGGGCATTCATCGTGAGGCTCCTTTGCTCATGCATTGGAGACCCAGTTCTGTGCCGGAAGGATGAAAAGACGCTTCTGTAGACCTGCTGCAACAGGACCTCGGGCGTAAACTCCCGCAAAGCGCTTGCACCGTCCCTACGCCAGTATGAACTGGATCAGGTTCAACGGGTCACTGCGCCGCGAAAGCCAGCAGTATCTCAGCCCCTTGCCGGGACTCCCCTGGTGAATGCCTTAGGTTGAACGGGCTGACGCTATCTTGTCAAGCGCATTCGGGCGCCTTCGGCCGGTGGCGACGACCGGCGGCCAGCCGGGCGGAGAGCTCGCGCATGCATCGGGGACAAGTCACGCCCCGTAGACCGGGGCTGAATGGCCAAAGCCTCATTCGCTTCGTGAAGGATGGAGAAACTGTATTGGCCATGTGCGCGTATCGACCAAGTAGCTCAGGCGGTCACGGATGTGGTTATTCTGGTCGAAGGTGACGAACGGCCTTGGGGGTCACCTCCTTTAGGATTCAGAGGTTGGAAGACGGCTTCTCGCGATCACGGCCATCAGGAAATACCTGTCTTCGGCTCAACCTCGACATGGCGTCCGATCGACCGCAGATATACAGCTATCTCGTTCATGAGATGATCGCGTTCGCCGTAGATTTCAGCAATCCTACGCAGCTGTGGCTCGACGGCCCTCCGTTGCGCTGGCGTGAAATCAGCATCGCCAAAGACGTATCCCAAGTTGCCAATCGCGCAAATTTTGCAGCCGGCGTCCACAACTGCTTGTACGAATGCCGGAATGTCTTTTTCTTGCATGGTCTTCATGTCGAACCTCTCGTGAATGGCGTGCTTGCGCCCCAATCTGCCTTTTCAGCGTGTCCTCTGGGCGGCGCAAGCCCTGAGCGTGACTGTGCACGGGCAACCTCGACTATCCCATCTGCCACGCTCTTTAGAATCGGTGGGGTCTGGTGATCGCAGGCTGGGCCACTCAAAAGCCTGCAAGAAGAAAGTCATGGCGACCATTGCTCAAGATCGCAAGGGTGCGTGCAAGACCTTCCGTTGGCAGTCATGCACGCTCGCTCAGAGATAGTCCGGCCGCGGAAATTCTCCCTTATTCGTAAGAAAGCTCATTGAGCAACTGGGCATTGAGCAACTGGGTCTCACGTCACGGGTCTCGTGTGCTTCACAGCCGAAAAATAGCCGCCGTGGCAATTCTCGAAAAGTGCAGGCTACCTCGTTAAGGACACTGCGGATGATCGTTCGCGCTTGGCAAAAGCGAACGGATTAGTCTATGGCTCTCGGCAGGGGGGCGAGTTATGCGGCGGGTGCGAATCCTTCAAGTAGGCGATATTCACTATCCGGACTGGCATCCTTCCTCTAGCAACATCGATGCCAAGGATAGCAAGTTCGCTCCGAAAATAACGCAGAAGCTACGCGCGTCTTCGCTGCGTGCCGTCTTGACGAAACTTCGGCGGCTGACGACTTCGAAGCCCTTGGATTCGATCGCCTTCATGGGGGATTTCACGAGCCGTGGCGACAAGACCTTCATTGCTTCGGCATTCCAGCATTTCACGTTGCTCTGCCGCGCACAGGGACGCAGTTCAAAGGCGCTTCCGTTGATATTCGTACCGGGAAATCACGATGTGAACCGTGATGACGCGCGCGAACTTGGACCGACTGAGAAATTCAGCGAAATGGCGAGTTTAGCCGCCCGCTTGGGTTGGCAGACCGTTCCCGTGGACCAACCCGTGCACTTCAGACTTCCGACAGGATCCGCAGGCGCAAACTTCATCCTCGTCAACACAGCGATAGGCAGTTGGGAGCTTCAAAACCTTCCCGCGTTCCTTCGTGATCGTCTCGAGGCACTCAGTCCTTCTACAGAGCCTGTAGATCTCGGCTCGCCGGACATCTCGGGACATTCGCCCGCGACACCTCCCAGCGATCCAGACAAGGAGGCGTCCGACGACGAGTATTACGGTCAGATGGACACGCCATACATCTCGCGTGAGATGCTTGCAGGCCTACAGGAATTGCTCCAGCAGCCCGACATGCGTTACGGCATCATAATCGGCCATCACAATCTGCTGCCACAAAAGACTCCGCGCATTACGCCATACGCGGAGATGCTCAACAGCGGATTTGTCAGAACTCAGCTGCTGCAGGGCAACAAGCCTATCGTCTACCTGCATGGACACATACATGCTGATCCGGTCGAGATCGTCAACGATCCAAGGTTTCCGGACGGCAAATTGATCTGCATCTCAGCACCAGAGATACAGTCAGGTTTCAATGAGCTCGTCTTCTTCACGACCGATCAGGGAGAGCTCGTCGGCATCCGACTTATACCCTACCGCACCAATGTCGCCGACGGGACGGTCATGGAAGGCGAACATTGCTTTATTTCGACCATGTCCAACGGCAAGGCCTTTCTGAACAACGACACGTTTGACCTGCTGCGCCGACTGCGCGACCATGCCACCAGGCGCGGGAATGGGTTACTCTTCTGGGACGAGATCACTGAGATTGCTGCCTCCGCCGAGCTCGGGCTAGATCTGGAAGACTCTCTTCTGATGCTCCAAGCGGCGCGCTTCATCGAGATAGACGGCCTCACCAAGGCAAACTCGGCTTGGCGCATTAAGGTAAGGGACGAATAGCGATGGAGAATCCGTTCGGCCCCAACAGGATCGAGTACGAAAGCCGCCCGATACTGTGGTTCAGTCAGAAGTCGGCGTTGATTTCTGCCGCCGCCAAGCCGGTCTTCGTCGCAGGGACGAGAGGCAGCGGCAAGACCAGCATTCTTCGCTCGCTTTCCACAGTCCATATTCTTGAAGACAAAAGTCTCTCGGACCAAGTCGGCAAGCTCGCTTGGTATGGCGTCTTCTTCCAGCTCAATGAGACATTCTCGCCCCTAATCGACAACGCCGTTCTGAACCTCATTCCGGAGCGGATACGCTTCGACACGGCCGCCGTGATCCCGCGGCAATTCGTAATCTTCTCTCACTATCTGGAGCTGAAGATAGTCGAACGCCTGCTCGAGAGCATCGGCCAGCTCAGACGCGACGGCCACTTGAAATACCGGGCCTCCGAAGATAGGGACGTCGCCCTGGCACTGCATCGCGAAGTGCTGCACTTCATACCCCAACCTGCCCGTCTCGACTTCTTCAGCATCGATGAGCTGCGGGGTGGGATAACCCGGTACGTCGACGAATGCTTCAACGCGTTCTTCTTTGCCGCCGATGCCGGAGCGACCGGCTTCAGAGCAACAGACCCTGGCGCGATCATTAACAAGGTCGCGACCGCGATCACTCCACTTTTAAATGGCCCATCTTTCGCCGGTGACAGGGCGCCCTTCTTCAAGATACTGATTGACGACTGTGAAGCACTGACACCGCTCCAACAGCAGTTCCTGAACACCTTGGTGAGAAAGACGCGCGGCAACGTGAAATGGGTCCTCGCCTACATCGGCGGCCTCTACGACACGATCCGGACGATCATACCCGGCCAGTCGCTCTCGAATGCTGACCGGGACGTCGAGAATCTTGATTCAGTCGATCCGAGGGAGTTCGCCACGCTGTGCGAGAACGTGTCGTCGCTTCGGCTGTACTATGCGCTTCCTGACCATCTGCGGAGTGATCTCGAGCGCAACGATGCGCTCAGCGCGTTTTCGCTCAAAAACCGGCTGGGGCGGCTTTCCGTCAATGACATCATCGAGCGGGTTATCATATCGGGTCATTCCGAGGGCAGAGAAGAGCTTGTGGCACTTGCTGATGCAGCACGTGAATTCCTCTCCGTGAATTTGAGGACGGCGGATCAGCAGCAATTCCTTCTTGATCGAAAAGCGCGCCCTTATGCCGAAGGGCTGGCGCTCGCGCTCATGAACCCGGAAATTAAGCGCCGGCCCATGAGCAAGGCGGATGCTTCAAATCTGAAGAGGTCGATCGCCCGGAAACAGGGATGGGCTTTTCTGAAAGCGTGCCAGATGCTGCGTCTGCATGACTACCCGTACGTAGGGCACCAGATCATCACATCATTGAGCGACGTCTGTATACGCGATTTCCTTGATATAATGGGAGAGATCTTCCGCCGCAGTGTTCCGAGTTCCAGTGATCCACGAAAACTGGTGGAATTCATCAACTCGGATTTACAGATTCATCTCGAACAGCAGAGACAGGCTGTGAACGCCGCCTCTCAACGGAAGCTTGATGGACTTCAGGCGCTTTCACATCCGTACGAAGAAGAGAGCGTGCGCATGGTGCGGGCGTTGGGTTACCTGACCGCTCGCCTCCAGACAGAGTTTGCCGAAGAAAATGCTCTAGGAACGACAGAGAGAGGCATTTTCAGGGTTGATCTAAAGGAAATGCGCTCGCTGGTGAACCGACTGGAGCAACCCAGCGGAAAACTGGACGAGGTCCTGCGTCGGGCGGAAAGGGATGGGTTTATCCGGGAGGTCTCCGCCGCCGGCAACTTTGAGGTGGACCGCGCCGACCCCGCATCGAAGGAGATGATGATCAGATTGCATCGGCGATTTGCACCTTACTTCGGGTTCTCCTATCGCGGCCCGTACGAAATCAACACAATCCCTGCGGCGCGGATGGTCGACCTGCTTTTTACCAGGCATCGGCTCCCAGAAGACTGGGCCGACTCGGTGTTTAAGGAGCTCGTCGCGCGGCCCGCACTCAAGACCGAATTCCAGCACTCGCTTTTCGAGAGCGATCTCGAATGACCGCTTCAACTGTCGAGTATCGAGTCTTCGGCCATCTGGCCGTCACCGAGAAGGCGAGAGATGCAGGTACCTGCGAAACGATGGAGGCAGATATCGCGATCGTCGCGCTTGGATGGGAAACGCGTTTCGCCGCGTTCGAAAACCATCTTGACCTGAAGGTCGGCAAGATCGTGGTTCTGGACTTTGCTCTGAAGGAAGCGAACGTCCCAGCCGTCGAAGAAAACCGGCGAAAGCTCATCGCTATGGGTACCCGATGGGGCGTCGAAGTGACTGTGATCACCCTCGAGCCTTCCATCGAGTATCAGAAGAACATCAATCTCCTCGATCACCTGCTCACTCAGATGGCCGCTTCATGTGGCTCATACGAAGGAAGCCTGCGGAAGGTTTTCGTCGAGTGCTCGACGATGCCGCGAATCTACATCCAATGGCTGATTGCGGTGGCATTCAAGAAAATGTCGATTCAGTCTCTCGAATTCGGGTACGCCGAAGGTATCTACGGGAACGCGATCGGCAAAGAGGATTTTTCCAGCGGCTTGGACCGATACGTCACCGTCCCTCATCTTCAAGGCAGCGGAGGAATGGGCGAAGAGAAAGTCCTGCTCGTGGGGATCGGAGGAGATGCCGACGTATTCTACGGATTGATCGATATCGTCAGTCCGGAACGGATCTCGCTCCTCGTCCCAAGAAGCGACAAGAATGCGCATATCGATGCTTTGCTCGATCAACAGGTGGCCAAGGTACGTGAAACCCACCGGCTCGAAGATGGCGAAGTTCGCGACATCCAGGCTTTCGGGCTGATGGCCCACCTCGATGCTTTCGAGACGTATCTCGACGGGTTCGGCTCGCGTGCGGTGGTGAACGTTTTTGTCAGCGGCCCGAAGGTTCAGGCCATCGCTGCTGCCGTGCTCGCCTGCTCCGACAGCCGCGTCCATCTCAAGGCAAGAATTCCCACCTCCTATGCCCATCGTGAAGTCTCAGCGAATGGGCGGTATCATATCTATAGGCTGATTGACCTGACATCCCCTGCCTGCAGCCTTCCCGGGACGTTCTGACACTATCTTGCATTCGAGTAGCATCATGGTCCCAGTAGCCGTTCCGCCAAGCCTTCAGCGCATGTTCGTGTCGCCCGATCCGGTCGATGGGGGGCTAATTCCCACTTGGAAGCTGCTCTACATCAGATCAGGGGGGAATGCAGACTGGCAGAATTCCGTCTAATTAGCGACTAGCTAAAACATATACTCAGGCGAGACTGTTCAGCATAGAAATAGTGAGTCGGCCGTGAACTATCCGCAAGCCATTGATCTGGCCTGTTGATTGAGGCGGATAGCGGCTTTGGAATTGCAGGATTAGCGGTTTATTGGGGCTGTTTTCCTGCAATTCGGTTTTGCGATTCCCTTGTGGCGCGGAGCGTGATTCACTCGGTTCGGCGGCGGCGAATCGAGGGGACAGCGAATGTCCAGGC
>NZ_JANIFC010000023.1:0-38840 GCF_024518615.1 Mesorhizobium sp. SEMIA396 | reverse complement strand
GTGCCGATGGCGGACTGGTCGAACTCAAGGCGGCGGCGGTGCGCAATGCAGCACGCCAGGCCGTCAACATGTCCGGTGTCATCGAGGCACGCACGGTGTCAGGTCAATCCGGCGCCATCGTGCTTGGCGGCGATGAAGGCGCGGTCGAAATCACCGGCACGCTCGACGCTTCGGCCAAGGCCGGCGGCAAGGGCGGCAAGGTCACGGTCACCGGCCGCAAACTGAAGCTCAAAGCCGCCAAGGTCGATGCCTCGGGCAAGGATGGCGGCGGCAGCGTCAGGATCGGCGGTGACAAGCAGGGCAAGGGCACCTTGCAACGCGCGGTCACAATCGAGATCGATGCGAAGACGACAATCAGTGCCGATGCGACCGGCACCGGCGATGGCGGCACGGTCATCGTCTGGTCCGACGAGCAGACAAAGTTCGCGGGCAAGATTTCCGCACGTGGTGGCGATGACGGCGGCAATGGCGGCTTCGCGGAAGTGTCCGGCAAGCAGCGCCTCGACTTCACCGGTGCGGTCGATCTGCGCGCCCGGTTCGGCGATACCGGCGACCTTCTGCTCGACCCCTACAACGTCACCATCTCCAACGCTGCCGGCAACACCGGCGGCAGCATGTCCGCCAACACCAATGACAGCGTCATCAACGTCACCACGCTGCAGAACCTTCTCGCAACCGCCAACGTCACCATCTCGACCGGCAGCGGCGGTTCGCAGGCCGGCGACATCACCATTGCCGCGCCGATCAGCTGGAACACCAACACGCTGACGCTCAGCGCCTTTCATTCCATCGTCTTCAATGCGAACGCCACGATCGGCGGCGTCGGCGGGTTGACGCTGGTCACCAACAATGGCGGCACCGGGGGCACGATTTCCTATGCCTTGGGTGCATCGGCGACCTTCACCGGCACGCCGGGAGCGCAGGCGCTGTCGATCGACGGCCAGAGCTACACGCTGATCTACGATGTCAACGGCCTGCAGGCGATCAACAGCGGCCTGACCGAACGGTATGCGCTGGCCAACAACATCGAGGCCAGTTCCACCTACTATTGGAACAACCTGCTCGGTTTCACCGCGCTGGGCACCGACGGCAACACCAACATCCAGAATGGCGGCAACGGCTTTACCGGCACCTTCGACGGTCTCGGCCATATCATCAACCAGATCTGGGTGCGGCAGATTCCGGCCAACTATGTCGGGCTGTTCGGCTATGTCGGCAGCACCGGCGTGGTGCGCAATGTCGGACTGGTCGACGCCTATATCAGTGGTTCGTACAACACCGGCGCAATTGCCGGCTTTAGCAAGGGTACGATATCGGGGGTTTGGGCAAGCGGCTATCTCGAAGGTGTCGCTGCCGTCGGCGGTCTCGTCGGACGCAATGAGGGCACGATCACCGGTTCGTTTTCGACGAACGCGGTGCGAGGACACGATGGCAGCCAGATCGGAGGCATTGCCGGTTTCAACAGCAGCACGATCAGCCAGGTCCATGCCAGTGGTTCGGTTGTCGGTGGCGACAACATCGGCGGCCTGGTCGGGTTCAATGTCGGCGCCATCAGCGACGGCTATTCCACAGGCGCCGTGCTTGGACTTCTGGGCGCTACCGGCGTTGGCGGCAGCGTCGGCTTTTCCTGGGGCACGGTCACCAATGTCTATTTCGACACCACCACGTCAGGAACGACGACGGGCGTTGCCGGCCAAGGCGCTGCAGGCGTCACCAGCACCGGCCTGACCACGGCACAGCTGCAGGGCGGCGGCGCCACCAGCTTGAGCTCCGCTTTCGTCGGCGGAACCGGCGGTCTCTACCCGTATCTGAACAGTTTCTATCCAAACGGCATCCAGGCGATCTCCGGCATCGCCTACAAGGATGGCGGCATCACACCGCTCTCGTCGGCCACGCGACAGCCCTACTATGCAAAAAATCCCGGTTGGGTCACCGGCGTCTCGAACGGTGTCGACATCGGCACGGTGACCACGGGCGTCAACGGTTACTACTACATCGCCGTGCCGACCGGCTGGATATCGGACAGCGTGCTGGCCTACACCGTTCGCGATTCGCATCCGGACGACAGTTCCGGGGCTCAGAACGGCGTGACATTTCGCACCGGGCTTGCGGGCGGGAATGTCTCCAACCTGAACGTCTATGGCAACTGGCGTCTCGACGAGGCGGACAGTTCGATCACGTCTCTTTCGGCGCTGCAGGACGCCGCTGCAGCGACTGTCGGATCGACCTATGTCGGCAGCCTGTCCTTCGCCAACTGGCAGATCGAAACGGCGGCCACCACCTTCGCGATCGACCGGGCGGTGTCGATCGGCGCCGGCACGCTAGCGCTGTCGTCGAACGGCACGGTCACGCAGACGCACGGGCTGGCGGCGGCATCGCTGCTGCTCGGCGGCGCCGGCGACTTCAACTTGAACAATGGCGGCAACCAGATCGGCACGATCGCGGCCAATGCGGGATCCGTCAGTCTGTTCGACCTGGGTGGCTTTGTCGTCGGCGGCGTCATCAATGCGCGCGGCGTGGTCACGGCTGGTGCCACCACGACCGGCCAGGTCAAGCTTCAGACGACGGGCGACCTGACGATGGCGGTCGGCGCCAAGGTCAGCGGAATCGATCCGGTGCTGTCAGCCATGGGCAGGTTCGTCAACAACCGCGGCAGCGACGCTGTCACCGCAACCAGTGGCCGCTGGCTGATCTATGCGGCAAACCCAACCGGAAACACATTCGGCAATCTCGACAGCGGCAACACGGCGGTCTGGAACACGACGGCCGGCGCCACGGTGAGCGCGACCGGCAACCGCTACGTCTTTAACTATCAGCCGACGCTGACCTTGAAGTCCGAAAATGCGGCCAAGACTTATGGCGATACCGCCATGCCGGCACTGACCTATACGGTGTCGGGCTATCAGGCGGGCGTCACCAATGCCTATCTCGGCGACGCTGCCGCCAATACATTTGGCGGCGCGCCGTCGCTCTCCACCGCCACGCTGTCAGGCAACGAACAAGTCGGCAGCGGGCCCTATGCGATCAGCATCAGCACCGGCAACGTCGCTGCCTCGAACGGCTACGCCCTTGCCTTCAACAGCGCCGGCCTGCTCTCCATCGCCAAGCGTGCGGTGACGGTGATAGCGACATCAGGGCAGGGCAAGACCTATGGCGATGTCGATCCGTCATCCTACGCCTACAGCGTTTCGAGCCTGGGCACCGGCGTGGCGTTGGTCGGCACACTCGGCCGTGATGTCGGCGAGAATGCCGACATGTACGCCATCGGCCAGGGCACGCTGACCAACGGCAACAATTCAAACTATGACATCACCTATGTCGGAGCCGATTTCACCATCGGCAAAAGGGCGGTGACAGTCACCGCCAGCGCCGCCCAGGGCAAGACGTATGGCGATGGCGATCCATCGTCCTATGGCTATACCGTTTCAAATCTCGGCAGCGGCGCATCGCTGCTTGGCGCACTCGATCGCGTGACCGGCGAGAATGCCGGCACCTATGCCATCGGCCAAGGCAATCTCGGCGTGTCGAACGCCAATTACGCCATCACTTATGTCGGCGCCAACTTCACCATCGACAAACGGGCGGTGACCGTTACTGCCAATGCGGGCCTGGGCAAGACCTACGGCAATGCCGATCCATTGTCCTATGGCTACGCCGTTACCGATCTCGGCACCGGCGTCGCCCTTGTCGGCGCTCTCGGTCGGTCAGCCGGCGAGGGCGTCGGAACCTATGCGATCGGCCGCGGCAGCCTCACCGATGCCGCCAATGCGAATTACGACATCAGCTATGTTGGCGCCGGGTTCAGCATCGGCAAACGCGCCGTCACGGTCACGGCGGATAGCGGCTTGAGCAAGACCTATGGTGACAGCGATCCGCTGTCCTACGGCTACACTGTCTCGGATCTGGGCACTGGAACGGCACTTGTCGGCGCACTGGATCGTGCTGCCGGTGAGAATGCCGGCAGCCATGCGATTGGCCGCGGCACGCTCACTGATGCCGCCAACGGCAATTACGACATCAACTATGTCGGCGCGAACTTCAGCATCGGCAAGCGGGCGATCACCGTCACGGCCAATGCCGGTCAAGGCAAGATCTACGGCGACAGCAATCCCTCGTCATTCGGCTACAGCGTTTCGGATCTTGGTAGCGGAGCGCTGCTGGTCGGTGCTCTCGACCGCGCGGCCGGCGAGACTGTCGGCAATTATGCGATCGGCCAGGGCACGCTGACCAACGCTGAGAATAGCAATTATGCCATCAGCTATGTCGGTGCCGGTTTCAGTATTGGCAAGCGTGCAGTAACGGTGACGGCGAATGCCGGCCAGGGCAAATCCTATGGCGATGCCGACCCGTCATCCCTAGGCTATACCGTCTCCGATCTCGGTAGTGGCGCGGCGTTGACCGGTGCTCTCGATCGCGCCGCTGGTGAGACTGTCGGCGGCTATGCAATGGGGCAAGGCGGCATCACCAACGCCGCGAACTCAAACTATGACATCAGCTATGTCGGCGCGGACTTCAGCATCGGCAAGCGGGCCATCACCGTGGTTGCGGATGCGCAGAGCCGGCCACAAGGGACGGCCAATCCGCCACTCACCTACACGGTCGGCGGCTTGGGGCTGGTCAACGGCGACATGTTCGCGGGCGGCCTTTCGACCGAAGCCACCACTGCAAGCATGCCCGGCATTTACGCCATCGAGCAAGGCAGCCTGACCATCTCGGCCAATTACGAGTTGACCTATGTCGGCGCGGACCTGGTGGTGCAGCCTGCCAACGCGGTGCCGCCAACCGAAGCCGCCAGCGTCGTCGTCCACAATGCCGACATGCATGGCGGCGGTCAGCCGCCCCCTATCTTCTTTGCCGGCCAGCCCTCCGATGGCGGGACGCAGACGCTGGTCGAGGATCCGCGCCTGAACGGTCCCGCCCTCTGCCAGGGCATCGGAGACATCGCGTCCGTCTGCACTGTCGCGTCGGTTCAGTAGGCGTTTGCCCCCCATCTCGTATCGGAAAAGCCGGAGCCCCGACAATCGCCGGAGGCGCCGTGCGATCATTGTCAGTCTGCGTCAGCCGTTTGGATAGTAGCCGCCATCGGCGCCGTCGCCGATGTAGAAGCCGCCGCCTGAATCGTCTTGCAGTCGCTGATCCAAGTTCTCAATCTGGCTGAGCAAACCTTGGTATGCGCCGCCGTCAGTGGCCGAGCGATGGATGCTGTCGGCCCTCATCATCAGATCGTGCTCCTGCTCAGGGGTGATCGCCTTGGCCTCCCTTGCCTCGACGATCCCTTGCTTGACGCCCTGCAACTGGTCCAGGACGGCTCTAGCCTCGACAGACATGCGCTGCGGTTCGACCCTGTGGCGGTGTACCGCGTAAGCACTCGATAGCGGCACGGCCGCCAGTAGCGATGCGATTGCTATGATCCTTGGTGTGACATTGCGCATGGTCGCGCCTCCCTTCAACGGGAAAGCGGTGTGGATATCGCTTTCCGGACACGGGCAATCTCCTCCGTCGCGTCGCGGTGATCCTGTCATCGCCGGCGGTTCGTGGCCCGCAATATCCATATAGAGGCGTTCCAATCCCTGGGCTGGCAAGGAACGGAAAGTTGACAGATTGTGATCGCGGAGAGACCCGGCATGTCGTGCTGCCACAGCCCGGCAGCGGGCGTGCTGGCTACATGCGCATCAGCAGGCCGCCATCGACGGCAAGTTCGATGCCGGTGATGTAGCTCGCCGCGTCGGAGAGCAGGAACAGGGCCGCGTTGGCCATGTCCTGCGGCGTGCCGATGCGGCCGAGCGGCGCGTAACTCGCCACGGCCGAACGCTTCTCCTCGGTGTCCCAGCGCGCCTGCAGCGGGGTCAGCGCCATGCCGGGACAGATGGCGTTGGAGCGGATGCGTTCGCCGGCCAACTGCATGGCCAGCGATTTGGACAGCGCGCAGACGCCGGCCTTGGATGCCTGGTAGGCGTCCTGCGGGTTGGCGTCGCCGCGATACCACTGGATGGTCGAGAAATGCACCATGGCGCCGCCGCGTCCGCCCGCGCGCATGTGGGGTACGACCGAGCGCGCCGTGTGTACGAAGGATTTCAAATTGATGTTGAACACCTCGTCCCAGACGTCGAGATCCATCTCGAGGGCCGATTTGTCGCGGCCGAACCACAGCACGCCGGCGACATTGGCGAGATAGTCGATGCCACCGCGCTCGCGGCCCGCCGTGCCGATCGTCTGTTCGACAAAGGCGGCGTCGGTGAGATCGCCCTGCGCGAAGGCGAGCCTGTCGTCATAGGCGGCGAGGGACGCAGGACGCTGCTTGACGTCGATGGCAGTGACAGAGGCACCGGCATCGAGCAGCGCCAGCGTGATCGCCTCGCCCATGCCGCCGCCTGCGCCGGCCACGACCGCATGCCTGCCGGTGAAATCGTAAGCGATCATCTGAACCCCTCGTCTGTTCCTGCCAAAATGCAGATCGAAGGGACAATAGGGGCGGACCAAAATTCCATCAAGCGGTATTAGAAAAAATTTGCCAAAATGGAAAATAGCGATATCGTACCCCAAATGACCTCTCAGCTCGGATGGATTTCAACAGCATGAACCTGCATTCCGGCGCGCGGACCTTTTCCGTGATTTCTCCCGTCGACGGCTCGACCTATACGACGCGCTCTTATGCCGACGGTTCCACCATCGAGGCAGCGCTCACCCGCGCGCGTGCCGCCCTGCCGTCCTGGCGGCGGACGCCGCTGGCCGACAGACTGGCGATCCTGCTGCGCTTTGGTGAGGAGATGAAGGCGCGGGCAACGCCGCTGGCCGAGATGGTGGCCTGGCAGATCGGCCGGCCGCTATGGCAGGCCGACGAGACGCCTCGCCTGGCGCTGGTCGGACAATTGCTTGCCGACATCGCACCGGAAACCCTGGCCAATGTGCCGTATCCTTCGGATGACAACATCCGCCGCTATGCCAAGCCGGTGGCGGGCGGCCTGCATCTGTCGATCTGCGCCTGGAACTATCCCACCGCCATGCTCGGCTATCTCGTGACGTCGCCGCTCGCGGCCGGCAATGTGGTGATCTTCAAGCATTCGCCGCAGACGCCGCTGATTGCCGAACTGGCGGAAGAGGCCTTCCGTGCCGCCGGCGGCCCCGAGGGCGTCTTCCAGAGCTTGCATCTCGACCATGCCGATGCCGAGAAGCTGATTGCGTCCGGCGCCTTCAACGCGGTGAATTTCATCGGTTCGGTCAATGGCGGCCGGAGCGTCCATGCCGCCGCCGCCGGCACCTTCACACAGGTGCATCTCGAACTCGGCGGCAAGGATCCGACCTATATCCGCGCCGATGCCGATCTCGAAGCCACGATCCCGCAGATCGCCGAGGGCACCTATTCCAATGCCGGCCAGTCCTGCTGTTCGGTCGAGCGCATCTATGTCGACCAGGCGATCCATGACCGCTTCGTCGAAGCGCTGGTTGCCGAAACGGCGAAATGGACCATCGGCCATCCCATCGGCGAAAAGCCGATGGTCGGCCCGGTGGTGCGGGCGAGTGCCGCCGACACGATCCGCGATCTCGCCGAACAGGCGGTCCGGGCAGGAGCCCGGCGCCTGATGCCGCGAGACGGAACGCTCAAGGCCTCTGGTCTTGGCGCCGCCTATGTCGCGCCGGAAGTGCTGGTGGGTGTCGATCACAGCATGCGGATCATGCGCGACGAACTGTTCGGGCCGGTGGCCTGCATCCAGTCCGTCGGCAGCGATGACGAGGCGATCGGCCTGATGAACGACAGCGATTTCGGCCTCAGCGCCTCGATCTGGACCACAGATATCGAGCGCGGCGTGGCGCTGCTCGACGAGGTCGAGGCCGGTACCGTCTATCTCAATCGCTGCGACCACGCCGACCTGCATCTACCCTGGGGCGGCATCAAGAATTCCGGCCTCGGCCGCACCAATGGCCGCGCCGGCCTGGCGGAGGCGACAGCGGCCAAGGCCTATCATGTCCGCTCCGTCATCGGCTGATCCGGAGGACGGCCCGGTGAGCGCCGCGAGCCTTGCAGAGCTTGATGAGAGAGCAGTCGCCGCGCTGGCCGCCGCCAGTGTCGAGCGGCTGCGGATCGAGGCGGCGAGCCCCTATCTGCTGATCGCCGAACATGCGGGCAATCTGGTGCCCGCGCCATGGCATGACCTTGGCCTCGCAGCACCCTATCTCGGCACGCATTTCGCCGTCGACATCGGCATCGATGCCTTGACGCGCCGGCTGTCGCAGACATTGCGGGCGCCGGCCGTGGTCGCGCATTATTCGCGGCTGTTCCTCGACTACAACCGGCCTGCCGGCGAATGGGACTTCATGCGCCCGGATCTCGGCGGCATTCCGGTGCCTGGCAATCTCGCGCCCGATGCAGTCGATGTCAGGCTGCGCAAGATGATCGCCTGGGCGCCGGTCGAACAGGCTGTTATCGACGCCGCGGCTGGCCGGCAGGCGCTGATCTCGGTGCATTCCTTCACCCCGGTGATGGGCGGCGTCAGGCGCAATGTCGACATCGGCGTCCTGTGGCGGGAGCAGTCCCCCTTCGTCACCTCGGTGTTGAAAACGCTTGGCGCGCGGGGCGCCGAGGCCGGGTTGAGGATCGGCGACAACGAGCCGTATGACTGGCGTCAGGCAGTTGGCTACACGCTGAACCGGCACGGGTTGGAGCAGGGCAGGCCTTGCCTTTATCTCGAAGTCCGCAACGACCTGCTTTCCGATCCGGAAACATTCGAGCTCGTCAGCCGCACGCTAGAAACCGTATTTGCCACCGTTGCGATGTCGTTATGGCCGAAACCAGCCGTAGCCGTCTAAAGGCTGGACGCCCCCGAGGCGCGCCGCTAGAGCTTGTCGAATTGGAAACACGACAGCCAAGGGCGCGGGTGATGCAGGGCAATGTGGGTAGCAAGATCCGCGATGCGCGCAAGGAGCGGAACATCACGCTGCGCGATCTCAGCGAACGCTCCGGCCTTTCGGTTTCGCAATTGTCGAAACTGGAGAACGGCAAAGCCCGGCTGACGGTCGACGTCGCACTGATGATCGCCGGCGTGCTGCATGTGCCGGTGGCCTCCTTCCTGTTCAGCCCGAAGCCGGGCATGCAGGCGCGGCGCTCGATCACGCGCGCCGGCAGCGGCATCCTGCACCAGGGCAACGCAATGGAATTCGAGGTCCTGTGCAGCGATTTTCGCGACAAGACCAACATTTTCTGGCGTGTCACGCTGCGCGCGAAGAGTTTTGAGGAGAACGGTGGCTGGCGCAGCCATTCGGGCGAGGAGTTCATCCACGTGCTGAGCGGCAGCCTGGAACTGCACACGATCCATTATGATCCAACCGTGCTGCAGCCGGGCGACAGCATCCTGTTCGATGGCGAAATGCAGCACGCCTATATCGCGCTGGGCGAAGAGCAGGTGATCATGCTGATGTCGAACACAGTGCCGCGCGACGGGCTGCCGGCCGGCGCCGGGGTCTGATCCCGGCCTGACTGGAATCCGGGCCCGAAAGTTTGGGGCCTCTCAAGAATATTTTCTAAAATGGAAAAAAATACTTGTTATGGAAAAGTCCGGGGTCTAGCATCCTGTTCACCGGCCGACAGGAGAAATAGCCATCGGCCGGATGGGAGATGGAACCGATGCTGTCGGTTGAGGCAGTCAGCAAGACCTTTGGCGGCGTGCAGGCGTTGCGCAGTGCCTCGCTGGCCTGCGAGGCCGGCGAAATCCTCGGCCTGATCGGCCCCAATGGCGCCGGCAAATCCACTCTGGTCAACGCCATCTCCGGCGTGCTCAAGCCGGACACCGGCAGTGTGAGGCTGGCGGGCAAGGAGATCACCGGCCACGGTCCTGAGCATTGCGCGCGGGCCGGCGTCGCGCGTACGTTCCAGACCATCCGGCTGTTCAAGGATTTGACCGTCCGGCAGAATGTCGAGGTCGCCCATATCACCTGCCAGGCGGTTCGGCCGGAAGCGGCGGCACGCATCGGCGTCGATCAACTGCTTGCGCAATATCAGCTGGATGGCTTCGCCGACGTTCCGGCCGGCACGCTGTCCTATGGCAGCCAGCGTCGGCTCGAAATCGCCCGCGCGCTGGCGTTGGGCCCATCGTTGCTGCTGCTCGACGAGCCGGCGGCCGGCCTCAACGAAGGCGAGTCCGAGACATTGGCGGTAGCGATCGAGGGCATTCGCAGGGATGTCGGCTGCGCGACCATCGTCATCGATCACGATTTGCGATTCATCAACCGGCTTTGCGACCGGCTCTGCGTCATGGATCAGGGCCAGGTGATCGCGTCCGGGCAAACCGAAGCGGTGTGGCGCGATCCGCGCGTCATCGAGGTTTATGTCGGGCAGTCCGAGACATCGTGACGGCGCCCTAAGCGCCAACAACAAGGGAGAAGGAGGGGTCAAATGGAGAAGATGATTTTGGGGGCCGCGGTCGTGGCGGCGGGGCTTTTGCAGGTGACGCATGCCGGTGCCGCCGATCTGAAGATCGGGCTCGCGGTGGCAATGACCGGCACCTACGCACCCTACAGCGAGGCCGAAGGGGCGCGCTGCATGGCCGACAAATTGAACAAGGCCGCAGGCGCCGGCGATCCCAAGGTCGAGCTGATGATCGAGGACAACCGCTCCGATCCGCAGCTTTCGGTGTCGCTCGGCCAGAAATTCCTCGATGCCGGCGCCCAGGTCATCACCGGCGTGCCGTTCCCGGATGCGCTGATCCCGACAGCGCAGATCGCCGCGCCCTATGGTGCCACTGTATTCTCGGCGCCGAACACGCAGCTTGAGATGCAGCAGGCCGGCCTCGACAATTTCATTGCCGGCGCGGTGCCGGATCCGATCAATGCGGCAGCGACCGCCAATGCGCTCTACGGCAAGGGCGCGCGTACCGTGGCGCTGATGGTCTCGCCCGATGCAGGCTCTTATTCCGAAAAGCTGCCGGAATGGTTCGGCGAGGTGTTCGAGCATCTCGGCGGCAAGGTCGTCTCCAAGCTCAACTATTCCTGGGGCACATCAGACTGGTCGCCGCAGATCGCTAGCATCAAGGCGTTGCCGCAGAAGCCGGACGCCATCCACATCTGCGGCGTGCTGCCCGATGTCGGCATTTTCATCCGCCAGCTGCGCGCCAATGGCTATGACGGTTGGGTGGCCGGCTGCGATGCCTTCGACGACAAGTCGCTGGAAGGCACCGTGGGTGATCCGGCATCGCTGGAGAAGGTGATGTTCGCCACCCATGGCGCGACCGGCGTCGACAGCCCGATCGACAAGTTCCTGGCCCAGTGCAAGGCCGACGGCTACAAGATCAACGGCATCTTCGACGCGCTTGGCGCCGACATGGTGCAGATCAGCTACGAGGCGGCGAAGAAGTCCGGCACGGTCGAGCCCGCCGCCTTGCGCGAGGCGATCCGCGCGCCGGGCGGCTATCCCGGCACCACGGCGCCGGTCATATCCTTCGCCGAGAAGAAGGGTTATCCGGTCAAGGCCGTGCCGGTGATGGGGTTTGCGAACGGCAAGCGGGTGCTGATCACCGACACGCCGCCGACCTTCGTTCCGGCGCTGAACTGACGGGCAGCGAGCGATGACGGATCGAGACTTCGGTGCAGACCTCGTCGTGCTGAGCGTCGACAATCTGGTCGTCCGCTACGGCGCGGTGAGCGCGGTGCGCGACCTCAGCTTGAAGGTCGGGCGGGGCGAACTCGTCGCCCTGCTCGGCCCCAACGGCGCCGGCAAGAGCTCGACCATCAACGCGCTGACCGGCCTGGTCACGCCGGTTTCCGGCCGCGTCGTTCTCGACGGCCAGGACATTTCGCGTGTCCGCACCGAGGACCGCATTCGCGCCGGCCTGACCTCCACCCCCGAAGGCCGGCACATCTTCGCCAATCTGACGGTCGGCGAGAACCTTCGGCTTGGCGCGGCGATACGGCGCGATCCCAAGGGCGTGCGCCAGGACATCGAGCGCTTCCTGGCCTTGTTTCCGGTGCTTTCCGAACGCTACGGGCAGGCGGCCGGCACGCTATCGGGTGGCGAGCAGCAGATGTTGGCCATCGCCAGATCGCTGATGTCGCGGCCGAAGCTTTTGCTGCTCGACGAGCCGTCGCTGGGACTGGCGCCGAAGATCGTCGTGCAGATCTTCGATTTCATCGGCGAGCTGAAGGCGGAAGGGCTGACGCTGCTGGTGGTCGAGCAGAACGCCAGGCAGGCATTGCGCTTCGCCGACCGCGTCTATGTCGTCAGCGCCGGCACGCTTCGCCACAGCGGGCCGCCATCCAGCCTTGCCGACGAACACGGTCTCTTCAACCTCTATATCGGCGGGTAGGCGGCGACATGGATTATGCCTTGCAGCAGCTTCTCAATGCGCTGGCTTTCGGTGCGGAATATTCGCTGGTCGCGCTCGGCCTCGCGGTGGTGTTCTCGATCATGGGCCTGGTCAATTTCGCGCATGGGGAGATCATCGGCGTCTCCGCCTACAGCGTGTTCCTGGCGGCGGCGCTCGGACTGACTTCGCCTATCGTCGCGGTGCTGCTTGCTGTCGCTGCCGCCGCACTTGCGGCCATCGCCTTCGAGCGGGTGGCGTTCCGGCCGGTGCGCTATGCGCCGACGACGACCGGGCTGCTGACCGCCTTCGGCGTCTCGATCGTCGTGCAGAACCTGTTCATGCTGCTGATCTCGCCAAAGCCGCAGTCGGTCTCGATCCTCAACGGGCTGAACCAGATGTGGTTCTTCGGCCCCTTTGCGGTGTCGTCGCTGCAGGTGATGGAGCTTATCGTCTCGGGCCTGACCATTCTCGCCTTGGTGCTGTTCCTCAACCGTTCGACGCTCGGCCTCGCCATCCGCGCGGCGTCGCGCGATTTCGCCACGGTGCGGCTGATGGGTATCAAGGCGAACCGGGTGATCGCCACGGCCTTCGCCGTCTCCGGCGCACTGGCCGGCATCGCCGCCGTCTTCATCATCGCGCGGCGCGGCAGCGTCTCGCCCGATCTCGGCTTCAGCCTGGTGCTGAAGGCGTTCGTCGCCTGCGTGATCGGCGGCTTCGGCTCGCTGGCGGGCGCTGCGGCCGGCGGCATGCTGCTCGGCTTCATCGAGGTCGGCCTGCTGGTTGCGTTGCCGCAGGAGTATGGAGGCTTCAAGGACGCGCTCACCTACGGGATCATCGTCGCGCTGCTTGTCTACCGGCCAGAAGGCCTGCTCGGCCAGCGGGTCGAACTCGGCGACAAGGAGATTTGACGTTGTCGCAGGCAATCGAAGAGACCGCATCTCCGTCTACTGCTGTCGCACAATCCCGCGCTGCGCTGACGCGCTCGCTGATCGGTGGGCTGGTAACGTCGGTGCCGGTGCTGGTGGTCGGGCTGCTGATCCTGAATTTCGCGCCGACCTACTACACCTATCTGGCGCTCGGCGCCTTCGTGAACCTGATCGTCGTCGTCGGCCTTCAGGTGTTCATGGGCAACAGCAACATCGCCAATCTCGGCCACAGTGCCTTTGTCGGCCTCGGCGCCTATGGCGTCGCCATCCTGTCGACGCCACTGGCCATGAAGAAACTGTCGATCCCCCATGCGCCGTTCGGCTTCGCCACATTGCAGCTCGATCCGGTGTCGTCGGCGCTCATCGCGCTCATCATGGTCGGCATCGTCGCCGCCGTCAGCGGAAAGGTGATCAGCCGCCTGTCGGGTGTCGCCGCGACCATCGTCAGCCTGGCGCTGCTGATCATCGTCCATTCGGTGTTTCTCAACTGGACCAATCTGTTCAAAGGCAACCAGGCCTTCTTCGGCATCCCGAAGGTGGTCGGCTTGCCCTGGATGATGGTGTTCTCGGTGGTGGTGATCGTGCTGGCGCGGCTGTTCAAGGACAGCCGCTGGGGCCTGCAGCTCCGCGCCAGCGCCCAGAGCCCGCAGGCCGCCGCAGCACTCGGCATCGACGCCCGACGCCTGCGGCTGATGTCGTGGGTGCTGTCGGCGCTGATCTGCGGCCTCGCCGGTGTGCTCTACGCCTATTTTGCCGGCACGATCAGTCCCAAGCTTTTCTACTTCCAGATGATCTTCAACACGCTGGCGATGCTGATCCTGGGCGGCATGGCGACGGTGACCGGCGCGGTGACCGGCGTGATCGTGCTTTCGGTCGGGCTGGAATTCATCCGCAGCATCGAATCCGGCGTGACGATCGCCGGCCTCCAGCTGCCGCAGCTGCTCGGGCTGTCGGGTGTGGCGCTCGGCGTCGTCATCGTGCTTTGCATGGCCTTCCGGCCAAGCGGCATCAGCGGCCGTTATGAGCTCGACGAATTGTTGTCGCGATTTTTCAGGCGCAACGCGAAATAGCGTAGCGTCTGTCCGTTTCTTCTAACGCAATTCCGGACGGAAAACCGTTTCACACTTTTCCTGGAATTGCTCCGAGTTTTCCTGGTGGAGGTTTGAAGTGGAATTTGAGGACAAGGCCGCGGCCTACAAGCCCAGGCTCGAAGCGCTGCAGAGCAAGCTGGCGGCCGACGGCGTCGAATTCATCGAGATCCATACGGTCGACACATCAGGGGCGTTCCGCTCCAAGATCGCACCGCTGAAGCTCTCTACCTATGGCGAATCCATCAACGCCATCCTCTATTGCGTTACCCATGGCGACGGCCAACCGATGGGTGATGTTGCCTTCGCCTCGCCGAGCGCCAATGAGGACAACGGCTTTCCAAATATCAAGGGGATCATCGATCCGGCGACGGTCGTCCAGCACGGCTGGAAGCCGAAATTCGCCTCCGCCATCACCAGCTCCTACATGCTCGACGGCGCGGTCTGTCCGTTCGATCCGCGCGGCGTGCTGGCCCGCGTCGAAGAACGCGCCAGGGCGCTCGGCTACGAGCCGATGATCGCGCTCGAATACGAGTTCGGCATCTTCCATGCCGACCACGATCTGATGCGCGCCGGGCGCTACCGCGAGCTGAAGCCCTGGGGCCATTCGCTGATCAACTATGATCTGGTGCGCAGCGGCGAATATCAGGATTTTGCCGCCGAATTCATCACCCGCATGAAGAGCATCGGCATCGGGGTGGCCTCGCTGGTCACCGAATATGGCTACGGAATGTATGAATATGCGCTGACACCGAAATCGGCACTGCAGGCAGCCGACGACGCCATGCGTGCCAAGCTGCATCTGCGCGAGCTGTGCGCCGAGCGTGGCCTGGTCGCCACCTTCATGACGCGCTTCCAGCCGCCGGGCAAGGAAAGCGCCTGCGGCGCGCATCACCATGTCAGCCTGTGGCGCGACGGCAAGCCGGCCTTCGCCGCCGGCCCGAACCGGCTGACGCCGGTTGCGGAAAAGTTCCTTGCCGGCGTGCTCCACCGGATGCAGGAAACACATCTGTTGTTTCGGCCGACGGTCAATTCCTACCGCCGCTTCGATCGTGGCGCCTGGTCGCCGGAGGACGTCGCGTGGGGTTTCGAGAACCGCACAGCACCCGTCCGCGCCATCACCACGCCGAATGACGGCGCCTGCCGGCTGGAGCATCGCGCGCCGGGCGCCGACATCAATCCCTATCTGTCGATCGCCGCGATCCTGGCGGCTGGCTGCGAGGGCATCGAGAAAGATCTGCCGCTCGAAGCGCCGGTGACGTCGAACCTGGCCAATCTCGACAAGCCGAAACTGCCGCGTACGCTCAATTCTTCGATCGAGGCCTTCGCCGCATCGGATTTCTGCGCGGATGCGTTTGGTGAGGCCTTTCGCGACAATTATGCCGAGAGCCGGCGAGCCGAGCAGGCGGCATTCGACGCCTGGCAGGCGTCGCACATCACCGACTTCGAGTGGCAGCGCTATTTCGTCAGCTGATCATGCCAGGGCGTTCCAGCGTAAATCTACACGCTTTGCGACACCGGAGAAATCAAGGCGTTATCGGAGATACGCTCCAGGCGTACGAAGGCCGTCAGCGGCAGGTGGTCGGAGGCAACGCGCGAAAGCGGCGTGTCATGCGCGTTAATGGCGGCAATCATGCCGTGCCTGTTGGCCATGATCCGGTCGAGCGCCAGCAGCGGCAGGTTCGACGGGAAGGTGGGGACCGCCGGCGGCTGCGGGCCGAACGTTGCATGCAGCGTGTTGAGAGCGGAGCGGTTGCCAAGCCGCCATTCGTTGAGGTCGCCGAGCAGCAAGGTCGGTCTTTCGTCCGGGCTGTTCATCAGGTCGAGCACGACGCGCGCCTGCTGGGAGCGCGAGCGGCGCAGCAGGCCGAGATGGGCGGCGATGATGCGCAGCGTCTGGCTTCCATCGAGGTCGATCTCCGCCACCACCGCGCCGCGCGGCTCCAGTCCCGGAAGCTTGATCTGGTGCACGTCGCGAACGACGCCCTTCTTGAACAGCAAGACGTTGCCATGCCAGCCATGGCCCTTGCCTGTGGCCGAAATCGGCACCGGAACCAGGCCGGTTTCCCGTTCGAGCCGGGGCAGGTCGAGAAGCCCATTACGGTCGCCGAAGCGATTGTCGGCTTCCTGCAGCGCGATGAGATCCGGATCGATTTCGCGGATGACGCGGATGGTCCGTTCCGGGTCGAATTTCCTGTCGACGCCGATGCATTTGTGGACATTGTAGGAGGCAACCAGCGTGCCGGTGGTGGCTGTCGTCTTGAGTGCGGCGGCATTCGCTTTCTGCATCCGGCGGTCACGAAGGGACAGAAGCATGCTTGCCGGGAGGCTGCGTCCAATTCTGTGCATCTCTGTGCTGCTCGTCCTCGCTGGCATCAATTCAGAAGCCGGATACAGTGAAAATAGGCAATTTCCGCGTATGTTCCATGACGGACGAGTTCCTCAAGCGCACCTCCGCCTTAGAGATAGGGTGAACCGAGCCACAATACCCGGTCGAACAGCCTGATAAGAAACGGCCGGGCTCGCAAAGCTTCCAGCGTCACCGGCACGGCGGAGGCGATCGCCGACCCGATCCGCGCCTCGATCTCGCTGGCAAAGCCGGCATCGAGCACCTCCAGGTCGATCTCGAAATTCAGCCGCAGCGATCGGGCGTCTAGATTGGAAGAGCCGACATAGGCCCACACGCCGTCGATCGAAAGCAGCTTCGAATGGTCGAACGGTCCCTCGGTGCGCCAGACACGGCAATAGTGTTTGAGCACCTGATCGAACTGCGCCATCATCGCGCGGTCGACGAGGAAAAGATTGTTCACCGCCGGCACCACGATGTCGATTTCGACCCCGCGCCTGCCGGCGGTGATCAGCGCGCTGATCAGTTCCCGATCCGGCAGGAAATAGGGCGACATCACGCGTATAGACTTGCGGGCGACCGAGAATGCACCGATCAGCAGCTTGTGGTTGGTCTCGTTGCTGGCATCCGGGCCGGAAGCGACCGCCCGCACCATCATCGGTGCGCCTGGCGACGGCGCCAGCGGGGCGATGCGCCAGGCGTCGCCTTTCAGCGCCTCGTTGGTGGCGAAGCGCCAGTCCTCGGCGGCGACCGAAAAGAGGTCGGCGACGATCGGACCGGTCACCCGGAAATGCGTGTCCCTGGCGCTGTTGGAGCCGGCGAATTCGGCGGAGAAGCCTTTTCGGATGTTCATGCCCCCGGTGAAGGCGGCGATGCCGTCGACCACCAGGATCTTCCGGTGGGTCCTCAGATTGGCGTAGGGCAGGCGCAGGCCCATGACGATGTTGCCGTTGAAGACATCGGCGGGGATGTTGGCCTCGCGCAAATGCCCCAGGATGCTCGGCACCGAGTAGCGGGCGCCGACGGCATCGATCAGCACGCGGACGGTGACGCCGCGGTGGACGGCGCCGGCAAGCGCCTGGACGAAGAGCAGGCCGACGGCGTCATTGTCGAAAATATAGGTCTCGAGCAGGACGCTGCGCTCGGCACCATCGATGGCCGCGCACATGGCGGCATAGGCCTCGTCGCCGGTCTCCAGCACATCGATTGCATTTCCAGGATTGAGCGCGCGCCGCGCCACCCTGTCGCCCAATGTCCGCAAGCCCGTGAATCGTTGCCCGTAGCGCTCGACGATCAGGGCCTCTTCGACAGCGACGTCGCGCTCGTGCTTGGCGGACATCGCGCCATCGGCAAACGGGCGCTGGGCGGTGATCGTGGCGCGGCGAATGCGGTTGATGCCGGCGACGGCATAGATCAGCACGCCGAGGATCGGGGACAGCACCATCACGCCGACCCAGCCGGTGGCGGCGCGGACATCTTCCTTGGTCATGACGGCATGGACGATGCCGACCGTCGCCATCACCACGGAGATGATCGCCAGAATTTGCGGCCAGTGAGTCGCCAGGGTCGCCAACATGCCGAGACTATCCAGCGAGCGGTTGCAGAAGGCAATGCAGCCGCTCGTGCCGTGCATTCGGTGGATGGTGGCATGCGGCCCTGGCTGAAGAGTTCGACCGGCCGCAGAGATCGATGGGTTGAAGCACCCCGATAGATCCTGTCAGAAGGACAAACCTGACCCAGGGGAAGCATAAAGCCTGGCATCGTCCTGTTCTTCCCAGGCCCACCGAAGCCTCTTATGCTTTGGTACCACCTCTATTGTATATCAGGAGGAATGAATTTAGTTATATAAACACTTTGATTGATGGCGAGGGGGGCGCTGAATGATGAAATTCAACTTCGATGGACCTCCCGGCGATGACGCAGTTGCCGACACGTCGGCAGAATGCCAACGCCAATTGCTGCCTCTCGTCCGTGAGATCGTTCAGGCAGCGGTCGCTGCCGGGTGGAGCGAGGAGGACGTTCTTCTGGGGTTTGTGGAACTTACATGGGATTTGTACGAGAATCGTCGCGACGATCTGCAATGACCGGCAGCCGATCGGGTAGCTCTACATTGCCTTGAAGGGCTGCTGAATTGGTCGAATTACCCAGACCTGAAGCAGGGCTCCGAACTCAGGCCAACCAGAGGCCTCGCGGCAGCGGGCTCGGTGTTGGCACTTTTGCGCTGGCAGCTTTCACGATAGGAATTTTTTCTTGACTCGGTGACCTCAGCTAAGGTATAAATTTGTGCATGGTGCTGATTTGCGCCAGTGACCCGCCGAACAGGCGGGTTTTTCGTTTGATGCTCCGTCAGCCTATGCGCCGGCGAAGGTTCCGAAATGGTCCAGTCCTTGCCTTGTTGACTGGTCCGTCTTCTTATCCCGAACAAAATTTTTTCTTTGCGTACGGATGTTATTCACACTCCGCGCCATGTGCGTTACGTTGGATCCGGGTCGGGCTAAGGGGGATTTCAGGCGGCGGACAAGCGGCTGAGGCCAGGCAATGAAAAATACGGACGATGCTCGGGAAAGCGGCGTTTCCCGGGGCGTCAATCGAGAACGGACAGCTCGATTTGTCCTGGACATAATTCCTGAAAGCGCCGGGCCCAGGAGGGCCACCGCGCGGGGGAGTGTCATACCCTCCGTCCGCGATCCCGTCTCGCAGACATTCATCGTTCGCCGTCCGGCCGGAACGATCCGATGAATGGCGATGCCGGCCGGCTTCGATCAATCACGAATTGTTTTTCGGGGGAACGAGGAGGAAGGCCTCCGGTTGAACCTCATCTGGGACGTGTCAGGAGGCCGAAAAATGCCGGGTGATGATGGTTTCCCCGGACCGGCTTCCGGAACCAATCTGCGACGGCCGACGCTCAACGCGAAAGGCGGGCTTTCGGTCCGCAGCACACGCCGCGTGCAGGAATTTCTGGACAAGAACTTTACCCGCAAGCTGGCGCTTGCCGAAATGGCCGCTGTTTGCGAGCTTTCGCCGTACCACTTCATGCGGGCTTTCTCGAGGACGTTCGGGGTGCCGCCGCACCAGTATGTCCTCGAGCTGCGGCTGGATTTGGCTGAAAGACTGCTTGCCGACAGCCGCATGACGATCGCCGACATCGCGCATTCCTGCGGATTTTCAAGCCAGAGCCATTTTACCACCGTGATGAAGAAATACCGCCAGGTGACGCCGCTGCAGCTGCGGGTGGGCAAGCTTAACGCCAAGGTTAGATGAGGTGGCGCTTAGGTCGTTGCTTTATTTCTTGGTTTTAAAGCATTGGCTAAGGTAACAAGCCGTTAACCTCTGCAGGTTTGCTCCGATCTTTTCTCACAAGGCAGCAATTTCGTGAAATACCGCGGGCAGGAATCATGTCTTCCTGCGGTGGAACGGAATTGTCAGACATTTCGTGCCGGCCAGCGGAGAGGGAACCATGACCGACAACCAGATTTCGAACGGCTCGCTTCTTGTTCAGCGTCGCGCGGCGCATTTCGCCGGGCACTGGATCGCGGGGGCCGATGTCAGTTCCCGCTCGGTTCGCCGCCGCCTGATGGCTGTGCTACGGATGGCGCATCGTGCGCTCGGCATGGGGCGCAAGCGCCTGGGGCTGGGAACTTTGGGCGTCGGCGGGATGTCGGGGGCGGCGGCCGCGATGCTGGGCGCCTTCGCGATCGGCATGGCTGCGACGCCGGCTCAGGCGCAATATCAGGCCGGCGGCGGAACCGCGACAGCCGGCAACGCCGTCGCCATCGGTAACGGCACCCAGGCGAATGGCGCGAACAGCGTGGCATTGGGCACCTCCAACAGCGCAACGGGCGATGCTTCGATCGCCATCGGCTATTCGATGAGTGTCAATGGCCTCAACTCCATAGGCATAGGTGTCTTTGCGAAGGCAACCGGCGTCAACGCCCTCGCGTTAGGCGGGAACGCCCAAGCTACTGCGGATGGAGCAAGCTCCATTGGCGTCAACTCGGTTGCAGCCGCAGGCGCGGCCGCCTTTGGCCTGAACGCGCGTGCGGACGGAACGAACTCGACGGCGATCGGCTATGTTACCCGGGCGACCGGACTGCGCGCCACCGCGCTCGGGTTTGGTGCAACAGCGTCCGGGCTGGATTCGCTTGCCCAAGGCAATAGCGCCGTCGCAAGCAACCAGAATGCCATCGCCATCGGCTTCCAGGCGACCGCAACGGCGATCAACGCCGTCAATCTTGGCAACCGAACTGTTGCGGGAATGGGCGCCCTTGAAGAGAGCGCCATCGCCATCGGCACGGACGTCAGGGCATCTCAGGTCGACAGCATTGCGATAGGACGCCAATCCGTTTCATCTGCAGGAAACGCGGTGGCTTTAGGCAAGAACGCGGCGGCCTCGAGCGCGGCCTCGATGGCGCTGGGGGCCGGTGCGGCCGCAACCAACACCAACGCGGTCGCGATCGGCGCCAGCACCCAGGCCACGGGAGCCGGCTCCGCCGCCCTCGGCACCTTCTCCGTTGCTTCGGGAGCGAATTCCACAGCCCTCGGGAACGCCACTGCCAGCGGCGACCGTGGGTTCGCCGGCGGCCGTTTGGCCACCGCCGTGGGCAACGATTCCATCGCCATCGGCACGACCGCAAATGCGAGCAGCGCCGCCAGCACAGCGGTTGGCAACACGGCCGTTGCCAGCGGCACAAACGCCTCCTCATTCGGGTCTGGAGCGAATGCGACGGGAGACAATTCCCTCGCCGCCGGCGTCAGCGCCAACGCCAGCGGGATTGCCAGCACAGCGCTTGGCATCGGCGCCGCATCCAGCGGCACCAATGCCGTCGCTGTCGGCGTTTCGGCGAGCGCGTCCGGGTTGAACGCCATCTATGTCGGCTCGCGCACCTTTGGAGCAGGCGCCAGCGCACAGAGCGCCATCGGCATCGGCACGGACGTGACGGCGTCCGCAGCCAACGCCATCGCGGTCGGTCTCCAGGCCACTGCGAACTCCGTCGACGCCGTCGCCATCGGCACCAACGCAAACGCAAGCGGGGGCAAGGCTGTCGCCATCGGTGCGGGCAACGTCGCTTATGGAGACGGCGCGGTTGCCATCGGCGATCCGAGCTTCGCCAGCGGCACCGGCGCCTTCACCGGCGGCGCAAACAACATCGCCAACAGCGACGGCACGGCGACCGCCACCGCGGCCAACGCGGCCAACGGTGCCGTCGCCATCGGCAACAACAACAAGGCGATCGGCCAAGGCTCAGTGGCGTTGGGCAACGGCTCCACGGCAGGTGCCGCCGGCCTCGCCGGGAATATCGCATTTGGCGATGGCGCGACGGCGGCGGCAAGCTCCGGCGACGTGGCGCTCGGCTCGGGCTCGGTGACCACCACGGCGGTCGGAACGGCCAGTGGGGTGGTCAATGGCACGACCTATGCCTTCCAGGGCACCAACCCGACCTCGACGGTCAGCATCGGCGCGCCCGGCGCGGAACGCACCATCACCAATGTCGCCGCGGGTCGGATCAGTTCGACGTCGACCGACGCCATCAACGGCTCGCAGCTCGCCGCCACCAACCAGGCCGTCGATGCCATCGGCGCCGTCGTCAACAACATCAATGTCGGCGGCGGCATCAAGTATTTCCATGCCAACTCGACGGCGGCGGACTCCTCGGCGACGGGCACGGACTCCGTTGCGATCGGACCCGTCGCGACCGCAACGGGGACGAACGCCATCGCGGCCGGTGTCAATTCGAGTGCATCCGACGCCAATGCGTCGGCCTTCGGCAGCGGCGCCGTCGCATCGGCGCTCGACGCAACGGCGATGGGATACATTTCCAACGCCTCTGGCCAATACAGCACCGCCATCGGCGCGAATGCCAACGCCACGGCGACCTCCAGCACCGCGATCGGCCAGAACGCCTTTGCTACCGGCCTCCAGGCGACCGCTCTCGGCATGCAAGCGAATGCCAGCGCCGCGAATGCGCTCGCGCTGGGTGCAAACTCGACCGCTGGCAACGCAGGCGACGTGGCGCTCGGCTCGGGCAGTGTCACCGACGTCGCCGTCGGCACGCCGAGCACCGTGATCAACGGCACGACCTACGCTTTCCAGGGTACCACTCCGACTTCGACGGTCAGCGTCGGCGCGGTCGGTGCGGAACGCACCATCACCAATGTCGCCGCGGGGCGGATCAGTTCGACGTCGACCGACGCCATCAACGGCTCGCAGCTCGCCGCCACCAACCAGGCCGTCGACGCCATCGGCACCACGCTCAGCACCATTGGCGGTTCCGTGACCGATCTCGGCAACACGATCAACAACATCGCCGGCGATACCTCGACCGCCTATACCGACGCCAATGGCGAGGGCATCCGCTACGCCCGCACCAACGAGGCCGGGCTGGCGCAAACCGATTCCTTCGCACAAGGGGTCGGCTCCACCGCCGTCGGCTACCAGGCGACCGCGACCGGCGACAGCGCGCTGGCGCTCGGCCGCGACAGCAATGCCAGCATCGACGGCGGCGTGGCGCTCGGTTCGGGTTCGGTTTCCGATCGTGCGATCGCTCCGACTACCGGGCAATTGCCCGCCGGCCCATCCAACTTCATCCAGTACAACACAACCGACAAGACGCTGCTCGGCGCCGTTTCGGTGGGCGATGCCACCTCGTACCGGCAGATCACCAATGTGGCCGACGGCACCCAGGACCAGGACGCGGTGACGGTGCGCCAACTCGCCGGCGCCATAGCTGCCGTATCGGTCACCTCGACCAAGTATTTCCATGCCAATTCGGCGGCGGTCGACTCGCTGGCGGTCGGGGCAGAGTCGGTCGCGGTCGGTCCGACCACGGTCGTCAACGGCGACAACGGCATCGGCATCGGCAATGGCGCCATTGTCGACCAGACAGCACCCGGCGGCACAGCGATCGGCCAGGGCGCCCATGTGATGCTGGCCGATGGGCTGGCGCTCGGCACCAATTCGCTGGCGTCCGGCATCCAGTCGGTGGCGCTCGGCGCCGGCGCCCAGAGCACCTTCATCAACAGCGTGGCGCTCGGTGCGCAGTCCATCACCACGGTCGGCGCGCAGGCAGGCTACACGGCCTTTGCGCTCGCCGGTCCGCAAACGTCGGTCGGCGAGGTGTCGATCGGCTCTGCCGGTGCCGAACGCAAGCTCACCAATGTCGCGGCGGGCTCTGCCGACACCGACGGCGTCAACGTTTCGCAGTTGCGCGGCGTGACGCAAAACGTCAGCAACCTGTTCGGCGGCGGCACGACCGTCAATCCCGACGGCTCGATCACCGGCCCGACCTACAACATCCAGGGCAACAATTATTCCACCGTCTATGACGGCTTCACGGCCGTCGACAATGCGCTGACCAGCATCAGCAATGGCGGCGGCATCAAGTATTTCCACGCCAACTCGACGCTGGCCGACAGCATCGCCGGCGGCACCAACGCCGTTGCGATCGGACCGGAGAGCGTGGCGAGCGGCACCGACAGCCTGGCCGCGGGACATGGCTCGACGGCCGCTGGGCAAGGCGCCGTCGCGCTCGGCCAGGGCGCGCAGGCCAACAATGCCAACGATGTGGCGCTCGGTTCCGGTTCGGTGACGCAGACCGCCGTCGGGACCTCCAGCACCGTCATCAACGGCAAGACCTACACTTATGCCGGAACGACTCCAACCGGAACCGTCAGCGTCGGCGACGCCGGCGCCGAGCGGACGATCACCAATGTCGCTGCCGGCCGCGTGTCTTCCGACAGCACCGATGCGATCAACGGCTCGCAGCTCTACGCCACCAATACGGCGATCGAGGATCTGAAAGCCGGCGTCGGAAACCTTACCGAGAACGCGGTGACCTATGACGCCCCGGGCGGCGTCAAGTCGAACACCATCACGTTGCAGGGCGGCGACGTCAACGCGCCGGTCGTCATCTCCAATGTCGGCCCCGGCGTCAAAGGGACCGATGCGGTCAACGTCGACCAGATGAACCAGGGCCTGACCGCGGGCAAGAGCTATACGGACAACCGCGTAGCCTACGCTATCGATACGTCCAACGACTACACCGACAAGGTGGCGGTCACGACCTTGCAACAGGCCAACGACTATACCGACCAGAAGCTCAGCCAGCTCAATTCGGACATCAGCGGCATCCGCGACGAGGCGCGGCAGGCGGCCGCAATAGGCCTTGCGGCCGCCTCGCTGCGCTATGACGACCGGCCCGGAAAGCTGAGCGTGGCGGCGGGCGGTGGCTTGTGGCGGGACGCAGGCGCGTTCGCCTTCGGTGCGGGCTACACCAGCGAAGACGGCCGCATCCGGGGCAATCTGTCGGGCACGGCCGCGGGTGGGCATGTCGGTGTCGGCGCCGGCATCAGCTTCACCTTGAACTGAGGCAGGAATGAAAGGACTTGTTGCCCTGACCTGCCTGGCACTCTGCGGCGGCCTCGTGCCGGCCGCCGGGCAGGTTGCGTCGACCTACAGGATCAAACCTTCGGACGTGGTGGTGCCGCCCGAGGTGAAGCTCGGCGACTATCAGCGCACCATCCGCCCATTCGATAACTGGACACTGATCTGCGACGAGAACCTCAAGGCCCGCAAGAAGGTCTGCAACGTCTCGCAGATCATCGAGGACGCATCAGGCAAGATGGCCTTCAGCTGGTCGCTTGCCGCCACACAGGACGGCAAGCCTTACATGATCCTGCGCACCGCTGCGAATGCCAGGAGCGATGGACTGGTGTCGCTGAAGTTCGATGGACAGAAGCAGCCGATCGACGTGCACCTGAACGGCTGCAACGAAATGGTCTGTGTCGGCATGTTGCCGGTCGGCCCCGTCATGCGCCGACAGATCTCGCAGAATGCGACACCGGCGATCTCCTATTCGACAGTCGACGGCCAGACGATCACCGTGACTGCAACGCTCAAGGGGCTGTCAGAGGCCCTTTCACCACTCAAATAATCGGGGCATCACCATGAGCCAGCAGGACCAGTTCACGTCCGCGAAACGCACTCCGGCCGTCGAGGCGGATCGGCAGAGGCGGGCCGAGCCCCCAAGGCGGCGCTGGCCACGCGTGGCCGGATATTCATTGCTGGGATTGGTCGTGGCGGGACTTGGCTTCGCCGCCGGGAACTATGCCGCGATCGCCAATCTGGTCGGCGGCGCGACGGCCGCACCTGCAGAAACTGCGGCGGCCCCCGTGCTTCCGGACACGCCCTTCCTCGAGCATGTCAAGCAGGCCGGTGTGCAAGCCTGCTCGACCGTCTATCCGGCGCTCGGACAGATTCTGACGAACGGCACGAAATACAGCGTCAAATCCCTGTGGAACGATCAGGCGGCCGACAAGCACGCCATTCAGGCCTTTGTCGGCATGGACTATGCATCGGAACGCTATAGCGGACCGGCCGCCGGCATCGTCTTCGCATCGCCCACCGCCACGGGTTGCGAAGGGGCGATGGTGCGGGTGGCGCCATTCGCCAGCCCTTGCGCCGACATCGCATCCATCCTGCCGCAGGGCAGCAAGATTACCGACCATCTCGGGCAGGTCGAGGTCTACGAACTCGGCGGCAATGCCGGTGAAGCGCTTCTCCTGCCGACGGGCAAAAGCTGTGTGGTGATCTCCCTCGCTTCGGCGGCGAAGTAGGACGCGAAGCGATTGAGGTTAAGGAAAGGATGCCGACCATGAGCATGAGATTGCAGGCTTTGGCAGTTTTGGGCTTGACCTTGTTGTGGAGTGGACAAGTCGTCTCAGCCGACCTTGTGGCCCCCTCGGAGCCGCAACAGGAGGAAAAAGGCATATGGGCGGCCATCGCCTATTCGCAGGCCGATAGCAAATACGGCTTCTTCTGGGGCGCCGACAAGCGGCAGGAAGCGAAGGACATCGCACAGAAATATTGCGAGAACGCGGGCGGAAAAGCCTGCAACGTCGTCACCGTCTTCCGCAACCATCGCCATTGGAATGATGACGACGAGACCGGCTTTCCCTACAAGCATTGCGGTGCGCTCGCCGTGGCAGACAAGGTGGAGAACCGTTTCACGCCCTGGGGCGTGAACTCGGCAGAGACCCGTCGGGAAGCGGAGGATCTCGCCTTGCAGGCCTGCGAGGCAACGGGAGAGAAATGCAAGATCCGCGAGTGGGTCTGCACATGAAGTCTGGCCCGAAGGCCGTCTCCGCATGTGGGGCAATTCTATTCTCGTTGATGTCGCCGGCGTTCGCCCAGCAACAGGTGGCGGCTGTCCCGGATGGACCGTCATCGCTGCGCGAGGTCTATCAGGACTGGAGTGTGACCTGTTCGGTTCGCGAGAAGGCGAGAGTGTGCTCGCTCGCGCAAGACCAGGTCCAGCAGAACGGGCAGAGGCTTCTTGCCGTGGAGATCGCGGCACGCCCGGACGGCTCGACGACGGCTACCTTGCTGCTGCCCTTCGGCATCCTGCTCGATCCGGGCGTGACGCTGCAGATCGACGATCAGCCGCCACTGCCCCCGCAGCGATTCAGGACCTGCCTCCCGACGGGTTGCGTCTCCGTCTTTACCGTCGATCGGCCGACGCTTGCAAAGCTGAGGGGAGGCTCGGTGCTGAAGCTCAATGTCACGACGGACGCCGAGACCCCGCTGAGCTTCCCGGTGTCGCTTCGCGGCCTGACCGCGGCGCTCGACCGCATGGTGGCGTTGAGCGCAAATTAGAGGTACGCGCTGACCAGCTTTTGGCCGTGATGAGCGACATGACGCGCACGCCGGCCGCCGCGACAGAGTATTTTTTGGACCCGGCACCCAAGGGGCATGCCTGAAAAAGCGTTCAACCTCCGGTTGGATTATCGACAACCGCTATCCGAACCGGCCATGATTCTGGGCATATCGGCCCACTGGCTTGCGATTTTCTGTGCTTTCCCACTGAATGGGGCGTCCGGATACAACCGCAGCGAGCCGAAGTTATGTGCTATTTTTGCTACATCTCGCAGCCTTGTTGCCCAAAAGGGCTATTTAGCGCCCTCTAAATCAATAATCGCTCACACATTCCGTGAATTTGTGGATAATCCACCGACGGGCAGGCCTTGGCTTGGTTAGCGCTCTGAAAAAGGACGCTGGGGAAACGTTAGGGTGGGATTATGAATACGACAAACATGTCGGCCATAGGCAGGCGCCTTGGTCTGTTGATGGCGGCCACCATGCTGACCTGCGGGGGCGCTCATGCGCTTACGCTCAAGGAGGCGATGGCTGTCGCGGTGGAATCCAATCCCGAGATTGGACAGGCGATCGAAAACCGCGAAGCAATCGAGTTTGAGTTGCGGCAGGCCAAGGGCCTTTACCTTCCCAGTGTCGATGTCGAGGGATCGGCTGGTGTTCGCCGGCTCGACAATTCCTCCCGACGCTCGCTGTCGATAGAGGACGATTCGCTCTATCCGGCGGAAGCGAATCTGGTGGTGACCCAGAAATTATTCGACAGCGGAGCTCGTCGCGCGGAATTGAACCGCCAGGCATCGCGCGTCGACGGAGCGTCGTTCCGGGTGCTGGAACGGTCCGAATTCATCGGGCTGTCCGTTGTCCAGGATTACCTCGAATACATGCTGCAGGCTTCGATCGTTTCCGAAGCCAAGAAGAATCTGGGTTTCCATCAGGCGATACTCGGCGACATCCGGCAAGGCATCTCAGGCGGGGCGCTGAACGAGGCCGACCGCCAACAGGCCGAGGAGCGTCTGTTCGCGGCCAAGGCCCGCATGCAGGAGGCGACCGAAGAGCTGGAAGCCTCCAAGATCCGGTTCTTCAAGACCGTCGGCAAGCCGCTGGTCAATGCTTCGCGGCCGGGTGATGTCGCCGCCGCGCTTCCGCGGTCACTGGATGACGCGATCGGCCTGGCACGACAGAACAATCCGCGCGTTCACATGGCCACCAGCGATATCGACGCCGCGGCTTCCCTGGTGGATGCGGCCCGGGCGAAATATGGCCCTGAAGTCATTGCTGAAGGTCGGGCCAGGGCAGGCACCGACATTGACGGCGACGACGGGGACACCAATGACCTGCAGGCGCGTCTGGTGCTGCGTTGGAATTTGTATCGCGGCGGCATAGACAAGGCCAATGAACAGGAGCAGATCCGCCGCGCCAGCGAGCAGCGGCTCGCCTATCATCAGGTCTTGCGCGAAATCGAGGAAGCCGTTCGCACCTCATGGGATCGCCGTTTCCGGCAAGCCGATCTGGCGAAGACCCTGAGGCAACAGGCCGCCGCCAATGAAAAGCTGGTCGCTTCCTATCGCGAGCAGTTCAAGGTTGGACAGCGCTCGCTGCTCGACGTGCTCGACGCGCAGAATACGCGGTTCAACACGGCAACGCTGGCGGATACCGCGTCCTACGCATCGCTGTTTGCCCAGTACCGGCTCCTGGCCGCGACCGGACAGTTGCTGAAAACGATGAATCTCGAGCCGGCAAAGCAAGCGACAGCCTATGCTCGCACCGAGTTTGCAACACCGGAAACCGCGGACACCGAGACCTATGCGCGGACGCCATCGGAGCAGAAGAACGACCTGCCATTCGATATCCTCGCCCCGGTGAGGAAGAAATAAGACGACGCAAGGTCCAGCGAGCGTCCTGACGGGCAGATCGTGAACCAGCAACCCAATATCCTCTCTCCCAAGGAGGCGTTCAAGGCCTGCTTCTCGGCCGTTGCCGGATATCTCGGCAGGCCGAGCGCGGAGACCGTGCTGTTTGCCGGCGTGCCGCTCTCGGACACGCGAATTGCGGCCGACGATATCAGGCACCTTGCCGAACGCATCGGCCTGGAAGTCACCGAGTTCAATCACCGCGATTTTCTCAGGGGGCGTATCGACCTGCCGGCAATCGTCTTTCGCGTCAGTCAATTGCCGGTTGCCCTGCTCGCTCTGGGCGAAGACGATGCTTATATCACCGCGCCCCAGGAAGACGGCCGCACCACGATCGGCCGATCGGAACTGGCCGCCAGCTACATCAGCGGCGGCGCTTCCTTCTCGATCACCTATGCCAATGCCGCCGAGACCATGTCGGTCGGCTCGGCGGCCAGGATCGAGCGGAGACATTGGCTTACGGGGACGATGGGCGCTTTCTGGCGCACCTACTCAAAAGTCGTCCTGGCGGCGGTGTTCATCAATCTGCTGGCCATAGCCTCGCCGATCTTCACCATGAACGTCTACGACAGGATCCTGCCGAACAAGGCAATATCGACACTATGGGTGCTGGCTCTCGGCATCGGCGCGGTCATCCTGTTCGACCTGCTCTTGAAGACGGCCAGGGCCTCCCTCATCGACTATGCCGGGCGCAAGGCGGATCTCCGGATATCCTATCTGCTGTTCGAGAAAGTGCTGAACTCGTCGCTGTCGGCGCGCCCCGGCTCGACCGGTGAATACGCAAACAGGGTCACGCAATATGAATTCGTCAGGGAGTTCTTCACCTCCAACACCATAAGCGTGTTCATCGACACGGCATTCGTCTTCGTCTTTCTCCTTGTGATCTATGCGATAGGCGGATGGCTGGTGATCATACCGGCGCTGGCCTTCGTGATGTCCGTCATCGTCGGCCTGATCACCCAGCGCCGCATCGGCAAGCGCGTCGCCGCCTCGATGAACGAAGCGTCGCAGCGCCAGGCCCTGCTGGTCGAATCCATCTCGACGCTGGAGACCATCAAGTCGCTGCGCGCCGAGGCGTATCTGCTGCGAAAATGGGGAGAGCACTCCAAGAACGCCGCCAACACGTCCGAGAAGATCAAGCAGCTTTCGGCGGCGGCGGGCAACATCACCCAGTCCATACAACAGCTGGTGACCGTCGCCCTGGTCGTGGCCGGCGCCTATGCCTTCTCGGAAGGGCATGTTTCGACAGGAGCAATCATAGGAACGGTGATGCTGGCGAGCAGGGCCGTGGCGCCGCTCGGCCAGATTGCCATAACGTTGTCCCGGTTTCGCCAGGCCATGCTCTCGCTGAGAATGGTGAACTCGATCATGGCTCAGCCGGAAGATCGACCCGACACGGTGGGCTTCGTCAACCGCCCCATCCGCAAGGGGGCGATGGTGTTCAGGAATGTCGGGTTTGTCTATCCAGGCTCGGAAAACGAAGTTCTGACCGGCCTGAATATCTCGGTCAAGCCGGGTGAGCGGATCGGCATCATCGGCCGCATAGGATCGGGAAAGACGACGATGGGGCGGCTGATCGGCCGGCTCTTCCTGCCGACTTCCGGTGAGCTGCTGCTGGATGGGATCGACATTCGCCAGTATCACCCGTCCGAGGTTCGCGCCGCGGTCGGCATCGTTGCGCAGGCCGGCGACCTGTTCTCGGGCACCATCAAGGAAAACCTCCTGATGGCATGCCCCGAGGCTACCGACGAACAGATCATCGAAGCGGCAAAGGCGGCCGGCGTCGACGATTTCGTTTCACGCCACCCGCGCGGCTACGACATGAATGTCGGCGAGCGCGGCACCAATCTTTCCGGTGGCCAGAGGCAGACGGTGGCGATCGCACGCCTGCTGCTGACCAAACCGAAAATCGTCTTTCTGGACGAGCCGTCGGGCTCGATGGATCTCGCATCGGAACGCCAGTTGATCAAGCAGCTCAAAGTCGCCTTCGACCGCGACACCACGCTGATCGTCTCGACACATCGCTTCAGCATGCTTGAGCTGGCCGACCGCCTGATCGTTATCGAACAGGGCAGAATCGTTGCCGACGGACCGAAGGACCAAGTCATACAGGCGTTGCAGAAAACAAGCGCCTGACAAAACAGATATTGCTGCATCCAATGCGTTGGGGCGTGGGAAATGCTTGCCAGAGAAGATCGACCGCCGCTGTTTGCGTCGGCGTCCATATTCATCATCGGAGCGCTCTTCGTGGTCTTCGTCGCCTGGGCGTCCTTTGCCGAAGTCGATGAGATCGCACGCGGCGACGGCAAGGTCATACCCGCTTCCAAGACCCAGATCATTCAGGCGAGTGAAGCCGGTGTCGTTCAGGAAATCGCCGTGACGATTGGCCAGGTGGTCAAGAAGAACGATCTCATCATCCGCCTGGACAACACGCTCAACACGTCCAGTCTCGGCGAGCAGCAGGCCAAGGCGCGCGCGCTGGAAGTGCGCATAGCAAGGCTGAAATACGAACAGGCCGGCAATCTCTCGGGCCCATTTCCGTGCCCGCAGGACATCCAGTCGGTCGCTCCGCAAATCTGCGACAATGAGCAGAAGCTGCTCATCGCCCGGCGCGGGAACTTCGACAACAAGCTGTCCGTGCTCAAGTCACGCCTTGACCAGCGCGAGAGGGAACTGGCCGAGGCGCAGGCCAATTCCGATCGTCTTACAAAGAACCTGGTCGTCAGCGACCAGGAGGCAAAACTGGTCGACGCGATGGTCAAGAAAGGCCTGATGGCAAGGACCGAGCAGCTCCGGGTGGAGCGCGAACAGACCGAGCTCAACGGCCAGCTGAACCTTGCGGGCGAAACGATAAAGAAGATCAAATCGTCGATCACGGAAGCCCAGCTTCAGGTCGAGGAACTCGGCCTGCAATTGCAGCAGGAGGCGTTGGACGACCTTACCCAGGCGCTGGCGGAGCTTTCGGTGGTGGATGAGACCATAAGGGGAGCCACCGACAAGGTCGCGCGCACCGATATCCGTTCTCCCGTGGATGGCATCGTCAACACGCTGGAGCTGAACACGGTAGGCGCCTTCGTCCAGCCTGGCGCCGTCGTGGCCGGCATCGTGCCGACCTCCGAGACGTTGCTGGTGGAGGCTCGGGTCTCGCCACGGGATGTCGCGTTCATCCGTCCCGACCAGGTAGCCCTTATCAAGGTCACCGCCTATGATTTCTCGATCTTCGGCGGTATCGAGGGCAAGGTCTCGAACATCACAGCCGACAGCCTGGTCGATCAGAAAACGGGGGAACCCTACTATCAGGTGCGTGTGGCGACTGACAAATCCACCCTTCAAAGAGACGGCAAGGCCTACTCGATCATCCCCGGAATGATCTGCTCGGTCGACATCAAGACCGGGCGCAAGACGATCCTGCACTACCTCCTGAAGCCGATCAACAAGGCGCGCGAGGAGGCGATGAGTGAGCGGTAGCGCCAGCCCTCATCATTCCGGTCGCGAGCGGCTGCTGCCTCCAGTCGCCGCCGAGGATTTTGGACTGGAATTTCGGGTTGTGGCGCGCGGCGGCATCCGGCGCGGCATCCGTCTGGAGCGGGCATTCTGGATGTCGCTGAAGCAGATGGCCGAAAGCAGGAAGTGCACGATCGGCATGCTCATCGACGAGATCGCCGAAAGCCAGGCACAGACAGGCAATTTGACATCCGCGATCCGGGTGGCCTGCATGCGTGGGTTGGGAGACGAAAACCTGACCCTGCGAAGGCTTGCATCGATCAACACCATCAACGCCATACTGGTCGCTTGCCCGTCTCCGGCCTTTGCCCTGGCTTCGTCGAAGAAGATCCTGTCGTTCAACGCGCCGTTCCAGCAACTCGTCAAACGTCAATTGCCGATCGCCCCAAGCGATGACGCACGGCACGATCTCAAGCTGGCGCTGGACCTCAATGTGGCCGACATCTTCGCGCGGCTCGATGCCAATGGCGAATCGCCGGTGGCCACCGGTTTTGTCATCGGCGCGGGCGACCGTCGATACCGGGGACAATTGAATGCGGTGCGGGCTCCGGTGCTCGAGCCGGAGCTGCTGATGGCGTTCGTCTTCGGCGGCTAGAGCAGTTCACCGTTACACTTACCGGAGTTGCTCTGCATGCATCGCCAATGCTGGCGAACCTATGGCTGAAAGCCTTCGCCGGGTGCGACGGTTGCGAAACCGCCCTTGATGTCGGCCATCTGGGCTCCGCCCGGTCTTGAACCGTGGATCCAGGCCCGGTCCGTGCTGAACGAATAGAGCGGAACGTAATCCGGAAGATCGCTGTCACGCACGACAGTGTTGCTGAGGCTGTCGAGAATGAAGGTGCCGCTGCCTGTGCTCACCGACAGCACTGCGTGAAAGAAGCCTCTCTTGCGATCCTGGAGGACGACAAGCGCCATGCTTTGCGTGGGAATGCCGGCCCTCAGCAGGGCTGTCATCTTGAGGATGGCAAAATCCTCGCAATCGCCGGCTCGCCGCTCGAGAATCTCCGAAGGCTTCGCCCAATAGTCGAGCTTGCCGTAGACGACGCTGTCTTTCCTGTAGGCGATCAGGCGATTTACGCTGCTGTTGACGAAGGACAGCTTCTCGCTGAACCCCTTGCCTTGTGCGGCGGCGATCATGCCGGCAAAAGCCGCGCTCTTGTGCTCGCAGGGGCTGCCTGCCGAACAGGCGGCGATTGCCCGGTAGACGGGCGCCCAGCGAGCCGCGACGGGAAAATTGCGCATGGACAAGGCAACCGATCCGAAGACCCCCGGAATGATCGACGCGGTCTGCAGCGGATCTATCCCGGCGTCATCTCGCGCCGTTGACGAGCCATCCCCGCGGCCAACATCTGGGCCATAGCTGCCGGTGACCAGACCGATCCGGTAAGCGCCCGCAGGCTGCCAGGGCTGAGGCCTCGTCAGCGAAACACCGCCGAGAGAAGGCGGCGTTTGAATATTCTCCTGAGGCCAGCCGGGTGCGGCTATATCGCTCGCAAATGACGGCCCCGCCAGGCCGACAAGCCCGATTGCCAGCAGGAGCATCTGGAGCCGGGTTTTTCCCGGAACTGATTTTTGCTTTTTCATAACGCCCACCTTTGACTGTGGACGCTACCAATCTTGTCTCAAATTATTGGAAAGGAAGGTGGATAAATATCCAGCAACTGTCTTTATCCATTTTACTTAAAATTTTATTCAAATTTATACTTTGGTTTACCGGAAAAATGCCGGCCAGCTATCCGTCAAGGAGGTCTCCAGAAACCTACATATATCAGGTTATATTGTTGCGGTTTACCACGTGTAAAAAATGCCGGGCAATGCATATCATAATATATGAAATAGATTAGGGGGCAGTTGCAAAGTAGAAGTGGCCGCTGTCTCTATCCGGTAAATATCGGAGGGGTTTCAGCCATGACGAACAATATCGAGTTGGACAGCTTTTCGGCTTCCTTGAACGAGCATTCCGTGTCCAATGAACACGGCGATCAGGCATCACCGGCGGAGATCCGGGTCGCACAGGCAAATTCGACGCAGCCCGCGCCGGCAGCGTCCGAACCGGTGCCGGTCGATGTCGGCGGCGGAGCGCCTGCCAAGCCGGAAGCCCCCGCGGAAGCAAAGGCACCGCCGGCAGCCGCGCCGCCCGAATATGTAGCCGACGCCAGCCATGTGGTGAGGCTTCCGGCCAACGCTTCCATCGACAACATCAAGGTCGACGGCCAAAACCTTCTGCTCGAACAGGCCGACGGCTCGGTGATCGTGATCAAGGACGGCGCCCTCAACGTGCCGACCTTCATCATCGGCGACGTCGAGGTGCCGCGCGTTGCGCTGCTGGCAGCGCTGGAAGCCAGCCATGTCGATGTCGCCTTCGGCGCCGACGGTTCCATGTCGGCCGGTCCTGGCGGTTCGAATTCAAGCGCAGGCGGAGATTTCTCGGTTCCCCCCGGCGGTATCGGCGACGGGTTCGACCTGTCGGCACTGCTGCCGCCGACTGCCTTGCAGTTCGGACTCCTGGAGCGGCGCGAACTGTTCCCGTCCATCGTCGACAGGCAGGTTTCAGTGACGGCCACGTCCTTGCTTGCCCCGACCGAAGCGGCCAGTGAAACCGGCCTCAATGGCGGCCAGACACAATCTCCCGGCAGCGACGCGCCAAGCAACGCCGAGACCTCCGGCATCGGAACGATCAGCATCGACGCGCCGGATGGAATTGGCTCGATCGTCATCAACGGCGTCACCGTCACCGGCGTCGGCCAGCAGATCCCGGGCGATTTCGGCTTCCTGACGATCGTCTCCTTCAATCCGAGCACCGGTGCCATCGAATACAACTACACGGTGACCGAATCAGTCGCTCATCCCAATCAGACGAACGGATTCGATCCCAACGACACGGTTCCGGACAATTTCAGCATCACAGTCACGGACGTTGACGGCGATTCGGCCAGCACCACCTTTGCCGTCGCCATCGTCGATGACGTGCCGACGGCGGTTGCCGATACCGACAGCATCGCGGCCGGCCAGTTTGGCCCGGCGACAGGCAATGTACTGGTTGGCGGAACAGATGCCGGCGACGCCAACGCGACGGACGGGGTTGCCGACACCAAGGGCGCCGATGGCGCAACTGTGGTTGGCGTGCAGGCCGGCAACACCAACACCGATGTCGACAATGCGGCCACGCTGAACGCGCCGATCCAGGGCAGCTACGGCACGCTGACACTGCTGGCGGACGGCTCCTACAGCTATGTGCGCGCTGCCGGCACGCCCGGCGGCGTCAACGATGTCTTCACCTACACGATCAAGGACGGCGACGGCGACACCTCGCACACCACGCTGACGATTTCGATCGGCAACTCGACGCCTGTGATCACCGACCTGACGCCGGAGGCCATCGGCGGCGACGTCGTCGTCAACGAGGCGGCGTTGAATATCGGCACGCCGGGCGGGCCTGGGTCCGATCCGGCAAGCACGGCCGAGACCGGCGCCGGCACCTTCACCGTCTCCTCTCCCGACGGCATCAACTCACTGGCGATCGACGGCAACGCCTTCATTACCAATGGCGTGTTCACGGCGGGCTCCTTCACCACCGCATTTGGCAACACGCTCAATGTGACGGCTTACAATGCCGCTACCGGCCAGGTGAGCTACATCTATACGCTGCTCGACAATGAGGCGCATGCCGCCGTCCAGGGCACCAACGACCTGTTCGAGAACTTCACCGTCACGTTGACCGACCAGGATCTGCAGAGCGCCAACGCCACGCTCTCCGTCAAAATAGTCGACGATGTGCCGGCGGCAGCGAATGAAGCCTCGCAGGCGGTTGCGGAAGGTGCTCCGGTGGTGACGGGAACACTGGACTTCGTTGCTGGCGCTGACGGCGCGACGGTGACGCATGTCAACGGCACGCTGCTGGCCTTCGATCCCGGCACGGGCTACTCGCAGTCGATCGACATCGGCGCCGGCAGCATCCAGGTGAAGGCGGACGGGTCCTACGCGTTCACGCCGGATGCCTCGGTCGACAACAGCTCGGGTCCGGTTGCGGTCAACGCCACCTATACGGTGACGGACGGCGACCTCGACACGTCGACGGCCAACATCGCCTTCACGATCACCGACGGCGCAGGCCCGGTTGCTGGGGCTCCGATCACGCTGGCGCTTGACGACCAGAACCTGAGCGACGGCTCGACGCCGGCCGGTCCGGACTCCGCCTTGAACTCGATCACCTTCACGCCGGGCTCGGATGCAATCGCCTCGATCGCCTTCGGCACCGATTTGAGCGGGCTGAACAGCGCCAACCTGACCTGGACCCGGGTGTCGGACACCCAGGTCGTCGGCAAGGACGGCGCGGTGACGGTGGTGACGCTGGATCTGTCGGTTGCCAACAATGTGGCGACGGTGACGGCGACGCTGAACAACAACTACGATGCCCATCCCGGCATCAATCTCGACGATCTGGTCAATCTGGGCCAAGTCGGCGTGGTTGCCACCGATAGCGACGGCGACCAGGCGACCGGCACGGTCAATGTGACGGTGTCCGACGACGTGCCGACGGCATCGAACGAAGCCTCGCAGGCGGTTGCGGAAGGTGCTCCGGCGGTGACGGGAACACTGGACTTCGTCGCTGGTGCCGACGGCGCGACGGTGACGCATGTCAACGGCACGCCGCTGATCTTCAATGCCGGCACGGGCTACTCGCAGTCGATCGACATCGGCGCCGGCAGCATCCAGGTGAAGGCGGACGGGTCCTACGCGTTCACGCCGGATGCCTCGGTCGACAACAGCTCGGGTCCGGTTGCGGTCAACGCCACCTATACGGTGACGGACGGCGACCTCGACACGTCGACGGCCAACATCGCCTTCACGATCACCGACGGCGCAGGCCCGGTTGCTGGGGCTCCGATCACGCTGGCGCTTGACGACCAGAACCTGAGCGACGGCTCGACGCCGGCCGGTCCGGACTCCGCCTTGAACTCGATCACCTTCACGCCGGGCTCGGATGCGATCGCCTCGATCGCCTTCGGCACCGATTTGAGCGGGCTGAACAGCGCCAACCTGACCTGGACCCGGGTGTCGGACACCCAGGTCGTCGGCAAGGACGGCGCCGTGACCGTGGTGACGCTCGATCTGTCGGTTGCCAACAATGTGGCGACGGTGACGGCGACGCTGAACAACAACTACGATGCCCATCCCGGCATCAATCTCGACGACTTGGTCAATCTGGGCCAAGTCGGCGTGGTTGCCACCGATAGCGACGGCGACCAGGCGACCGGCACGGTCAATGTGACGGTGTCCGACGACGTGCCGACGGCGAGTTCCGATATCGATGTGGCGCAGTCTGGCCAGACAGTTGTGGGTAATGTCGAGACCAACGATACGGCCGGCGCCGACGGCATCGCCTCGATTGCCTGGACGAATGTTGCGGGCAGCACGGTGACAGGCACCTATGGCGTGCTGACGGTCGATGCCAATGGCGGCTACAGCTATCACGCCAACCCGAACGCGTCGGGCGTCGACATCTTCAACTACACCATCACTGACGGCGACGGTGACACCTCGCCCTCGACACTGACAATCACCGTGTCGAGCGGCACGCCGCAGCCGGTTGCGGTAACGCTGACGGTTGACGAGGCAGCGCTGGACACCAGCACGACAGGTGACGACATCGACCATGGGACGGTGACGGGCACGAACCCGTCCAGCACGGCCGAGACTGTTACGGGAACGCTGACGCTCGGCGATCCGGACAGCCCGCATGTAACCAACATCGCCGGGGCCACGTCATCGGCTGTCGGCGGCAGCCCGGTGACTGTGCAGGGCACCTACGGCGTGCTGCAGATCGATCAGGACGGCCACTATACCTACACGCTAACCACGCCCTTCACGACGGCGCCTGCTACCGACAACGGCGCCGCGACGGAGCCCGGCAAAGACATGTTCACCTACACGGTGACCGACAGCTTCGGCAACAGCTCGACCTCGACCATCTCTGTTGACATCATTGACGATGTGCCGACGATCTCTGCGCCTGGCGCCAGCAACTCGCTGACGGTCGACGAGACGGTCCTCGCGACCAACGACACGCAGAGCTTCGCCGGTGCCTTCACGTCGAGCTATGGCGCCGACGGCGCTGGTGCGA
>NZ_JANIFC010000022.1:0-43195 GCF_024518615.1 Mesorhizobium sp. SEMIA396 | reverse complement strand
CATCGTGCCGCCGAACTGCCTGTCTGGCTGCACAGATACAATTGGCATCGTCCACATGGCAGCCTAAAGTCAAAAACGCCTATCAGTCGCCTCGCCCTGATCGAGGACAACCTGTTGAAGCTCCACAACTAGGTCGTCCAGCATCACAGTGAACCGCGTACGTAGTATTTTGTCGTAGGCGGCATTCTGGATAGCCGGATACGGGCTCTTCACCCGCTGCACCACCGATTGCGGGATGATGTCGCGAGAAACATTCACGGATTTCGTGAAAAAAGTGTACCCGCCGAAGAGCCCTACTCGCGGGGGCGGTGCAGCACCACCTCGGTGTCACTGCTCGTGTTCATGCGATGGACTAGGCCGGCCAGCTGTTGACGCAGCTCGCGGTAGTTGTAAGTCTCACCCGTGTAGACGAGCACCAAGTCAGGTCGGCCATCCCCCTGGAGCATCCTCGGCTGGCGGCCGCCCTGGATATCGATGATTGCCAGGCGGTGGTGTCCCAGCGCCGCAGGCCCGCCGATCCAAGTCCCCTCGTCGTCCGGACCGTGGTTCGCTATGGTGGCCGTCATATCGGCAAGCTCCCTTCGCGCATCGGGACCTCCGAGGTCTCGATTGAAGTCGATCCATTCACAGATGCCGCACAGGTTATGTCGCCGCATTTGGGCGAAGCAGATATAAGGCCAGTGGGAAACCATCGAGGCAAAGTGACGGATCTAGCCCAGCTACGATCCGCATCCGACATTGTCGGACATCGGACAGCACCGCGATTCGCTGCATAGGAAGCCTGGAGTCGCGATTTCCCCTGGGGGAATCAGCGCATGAAAGGAGAGCTGGGTCGTGTCTGCCGAAATGAGAAATTGCTCCCCCTTATTGCATCACCGAGGAATGTTACCCAGCGCGATAGACGGACATGCCCTATCTCCCCCCGTTGCAGCTGAGGGAGATAGGGGCCAGCTCTTCATTCAACCCTCATGGAGGATGATCAGCCCAGCCATTTCCATGCGCCGGCCTTCACAAGCCGTGCACCATTCAGGTTCTTTTCCTTGAAGCGCGACGATCCTTGTCAGACGTCGCAACACTTGCTGCCGAGAGCACGAGCTCTTCCTCGAGCATGCCTTGATCTGCGCCTCGAACGGCTCGCACATGCTGGGTTTCAACGACTTCGCAGAGGTTGATATTCTGCAGTGACTTCGTCTCGCTGCTGCACGGCATTGACGCTGGGAGCCATGCTCGCGTGGCGCAATTGTGCTGAAGCCGGTGCCCACGGCAACGTTTCTTAACCCGCCCCAGATCCTGGCGTTTGGCTATTTCCGACATTCGTGTCCGGCTTCGGACAAAGGCCGGGTTTGCCGAACGGAGTCGCACCCAATTTCCAGTGCTGCTTGAGCAATAATATCGACCGGCATTACTGCACAACACGAAAGTTGCTGCAAAAACCGAAGTGAACCCAAGGCATCGGGTCAATTGGCATGGCGCTTGCGACTCGGTCGATAGAACGCAGTCAAAATCACGGTTGCAGACCATGCCTACCTCTCAAAGCTCGATAAAGCACGCGAGCAAAATTCCCCGTCTCCGCGGAAGCTCGTCGCCGTTAAACGTGCCTGCTCGGGGGCGGTCTTGCACAAGACCGGTCCGAGGCAACCACGCCAAGGCGCGAGGCTGCCGGAACTGTCGACCGAAGTCGATGCCGCTTCAGTTTAACCGAAAAATGCACCGTACCACTTTGGCCTGGAAGCAAATCAATGACCTATAGAAAGAACGTTCCTCTCGTGACCTTTCGCACGCGTGTTCGCGATGAGTCGATCGGGGGGCCAAATCCTTATCAGTGGGAGAACAAGACCTCCGACGATTATTTCGGGGGCAAGCGCATCATCCTGTTCTCGCTGCCTGGCGCCTTCACCCCGACCTGCTCGACCTTCCAACTGCCCGATTTCGAAAAACTCTATGATCAATTTCTGGAACTGCGAATTGACGCGATCTACTGCGTCTCGGTCAACGATGCTTTCGTCATGAATGCGTGGGGAAAGTCCTTGGGGCTGCAGAAGATCGAGCTGATCCCAGACGGGTCGGGCGAGTTCACGCGCAAAATGGGCATGCTGGTCGCGAAGGACAATCTGGGCTTTGGCATGCGCTCCTGGCGATACGCCGCTCTGATCGACGATGGCGTGGTGGAGCAGTGGTTCGAGGAGGAAGGCTTCTGTGACAACTGCGAGACGGACCCCTATGGCGTTTCATCCCCGCAAAACGTTCTCGACAAATTGAAGGCGGCGGCATGACCCAGAAGTGGAAAGTCTCACACAACCCAAGCACACACTAGAGCCTCCTCGGCAGATCACGGTTCAACATGCATCTCTCAGCAAGCCTGCTTCAACGCCAGAAGCAACGTATGGTCTTATCGCCTCAAGCCATTGAAGCTATTCGCTTGCTGCGATTGACGCATACTGAACTCCATCAGCTCGTGCAGCAGGCACTCGAGAAGAACCCCGTTTTGAAGCCTGACCCGTTTGACGACGATTCGCCGCTGCCAGGGGTGGATCAGCGGAGCAGTCAAAGCAGAAGCGAAATCGGCGAATCGCCCATTGGCGGGCCGTCTGGCGGGCGCGGGCAATGGAAGTCGCAACGCAGTAGCGGCAACGATCGACCTGCCGTCGAGGAGTTTACCGCCCACACCGAAACATTGCACGACCATGTCGCCCGCCAGGTCGCCCTCAACCCGTTCACCCCCCAGGAGCGGCTGATTGCCGGACAGCTCGCCGCTCATCTGGAGGACACTGGCTATCTTCAGGTAAACCTTTTCGATCTGGCCAGGACGTTAAACGTTCGGCAAGCTGATGTGGAACGGGTCATCGGAATCTTGCAGCAATTTGATCCGCCGGGCATTTTTGCGCGAACTCTCAGCGAATGCCTGGAGATTCAGCTGCGCCAGCAAGACCGGTTCGACCCGGCTATGGCAGCTTTGGTCGCCAATCTCGAGATGCTTGCACGGGGGGATTTTCAGGGATTGAAGCAGCGTTGCGGAGTCGACGAGGAGGATCTCCTCGACATGAGGAACGAAATCCGCGCGCTCGATCCCAAGCCTGGAGACCGGTTCCAGTCCGGGACGCCGGAAACCATCGTACCGGACGTCTGGGTAATGCCCAAGTCCGAAGGTGGATGGCGGGTGGAGCTTGATCCGGCCACGCTGCCCAAAGTGTTGATCAACCACACCTATGTCGCCGAAATCTCGCAGCTGACCAAGCAAAATCCGGAAGGCAAAGCGTTTCTCGACAATTGCCAGGAAAAAGGGAACTGGCTGATCAGCAGTCTCAAGCAGCGCGCTAAGACGATCCTTAAGGTTGCGACCGAAATCGTGCGCCAGCAGGATGCCTTTTTTACACACGGCGCCGCCCATCTGCGGCCTCTCTGTCTCAAAAATGTCGCTGACGAGATCGGCATGCACGAGTCGACGGTAAGCCGGGTGACTTCGAACAGGTACATGTTGACTCCGCGCGGGGTGTTCGAGCTGAAGTATTTTTTCGCTGCGCCAATCGCATCCTGCGAGGGCGGCGATGCGCACTCCGCCAAAGCTGTCTGCCATCGGATCAAGGCAATCATAGCCGAAGAATCGCTCGACAAGGTACATTCCGACGAAGACATCGTTGCTCAACTCAAGGAGACCGGCATCGATGTCGCTCGCCGTACCGTCACCAAATATCGCGAGGCGATGAACATCCCTTCCTCCATACGACGGCGCCGCGATAAGCGTTTGTCCGCAGCTGCGATCAAGCGAAGTGACTAACCGACATTCGTGGTCGGCGAGAGGCGACTCTCAACTTCCTCCGGGCCGAAGCAGCTTTCGAAGTCATGGCATTCCCCGCAACTGGGTGCTGTGCATGACGAAAAGCCTTCGGCCTCACACAGCTTGCGGTAAAAGTACTTTTTCCATTTCATGTTTTCTGTGTTGCCTGCCGCCAGCGCGGGAAAATGTCTGGCAAGCAGGCGGCTGAGCTCAGCGCGATTTGAGAGGCCAAGATCCCGCCAAAGATGGTCCATGCGCATCGCACGCCGGGCGATGATCTTGGCCAAGCGGGCGCTCGCCGGGTCGGCCGGCGCAGCATGCGCTAGCAGCAGCCGGCGTAGCAGTTCCTCTTCCAGTTCCGGCTCGGGCTCGCTCAACTCCTCCAAAGCGAATACGCTGCTGGAGGTAGACGGGAAAGTTGCGGCCAAGACATCACGCAATTCGACAGACGAAAGGCCTGTCCCCTCCGTCGCCAACACCTCGCCCGCCTGGACCTCCTCAAGCGAACGTGAATGTACGCAGGGCAGCACATGCTGATCGAAGCTCCTCCCTAGCTCGGACCCACGCCATTGCGCGCTGGATAGGCAGCCATCATCGTAACGGCCGGCTTCAGCTTCCGGCATGACAAAGCGCCTTGTTGACCGCAGGGATGATCTTGTCGCCCCAGAGCTCGATCTGGCGCAGCATCGTCTTTTGGTCGAAGTCGCCCAATTGAGTCTGAACTGCGATCTGGTCCGGTTTCAAGATATCGATCTCTTCCAGCAGGCGATCAATCACGCGATTTACGCTGCCAATCGGCAAATTTTTGCGCATGGTCTCGAAGGACAGATCCTGCTGGGTCGGTGTCTCCTGCAGCAGGTAGCCATCGTGGCTCTGTTGGCGACGCTGATGCAGGGCTTCAGAAAGCCGGCGCTGGAAGCGGGCATTGTCGAGATAGCTGTTGATCTCCAACTCGTCGTGGCTGGCATAGCAGCAGCGCAGCAGCGATATCTTGACGTCGGTGACGTTCTTTTCCTCGGATGCCGCCGCCCTCTCGACTGATTCACGCAGTGTGGTCAAAGTCTCTAAGCCGTCGTGGAAGGCTGTGACAAAAAAATTGTGCCCCTCGCGGTAGGCCCGAGCCATCCGTGCGGCTCCGCCAGCGATCCAGATAGGCGGCGTCGGCTGCTGGACTGTGCGGACCGAAATCGCTGTTGGGGGGATCTTCTCATACTGGCCGTCGTGTTCGAAGACGTTTTGGTTGAGGCCCTTGAGAATGATGTCCAGGTATTCCGAAAAGACGGCCGGCGCCTCATCGATGTCCACGCCGAACCGTTCGAACTCGAACTGCTGGTATCCCAAGCCTACGCCGAGCTCGAGACGGCCGTTCGCAACGATGTCGGCGAAGCCGATCTCGGACAGCAGGCGCTGCGGTTGGTAAAGCGGCAGCACGCAGACGGCAGTGCCCAGGCGAATCGTGCTTGTCAAGCCGCCGCAGTGCGCCACCATCATCAGCGGGGATGGTATGAGGCTGTAATTGTTGAAGTGGTGCTCAGCAAACCACGCGGTGTTGAACCCAGCCTGCTCCGAAGCGACGGCCTGTTCGATGGAGTTGCGGATGACGCTTTCTGAGGATTGGTGATAGCCACGCTGGGCGGCCAGAATGAAAGTGGCAAATTCCATGATTTCTCCTCGTTATAGACACGTCAGCCGACCGGGAATGTGCTCGGCATGCGCATGCTTGGATCTCAAGCACCTCAGGTGCGTCGTGGAGCCGAGGCTTCATAATGCTCGGCCGGTCGCCCTGCGAAGGCCTGGCAATTAACCTGCGGCCTCCGCAAAACATTCGTCATAGAGCTCGCTGGCGTTTCCCGCATCACCGAACGAGGTCCAGCCGCCGTCCACGTAGAGGATCGAGCCGTTGATGTATGAGGCGTCAGACGAAGCAAGGAAGAACGATGCATCTGCGACGTCTTCTGGCCGTCCCATCCTGCCCATGGGGATGCGTCGTCCGATTGCTGTCAGGTCGATGCGGCCGGCTTTGGCCAACTGAGCAAGTGCGGGCGTGCGGATGTGGCCAGGAGCGACGGTGGCTGTCCGAATTCCGACCGGCCCGAGTTCGGCCGCCATGCAACGGGTCAGCATATCCATCCCCGCCTTGGAGGCGCCGTAGGCATGGCGCGGCGCGAACGGCAGAAAGCTGTCGATCGACCCGAGATTGAGGATCACGCCGCCCGGGCGCATAGCCTTGATCGCTTCGCGCGCGCAGGTGAAGGCGCCGGTAAGGTTGACATCCAGGACGTGTTCGAGCTGTTTCGACAGTTGCTCGATCGCAGGCACAATCCTGTCGGCGGTATCAGCACTATTGACCAGAACATCGATATACCCGAAGCGTCCCCTCAGTTCTTCGAACATCGACACCACATCGCTCTCGACGGCCACGTCCAGCGATTTCGCCAGATGCTTGCCGGGGAGCGATGTAGCCAGCTCTGCCGCTGCAGTGCCATCTTTATCAGCAATCACGACGGTGTCGCCGTTCGCGGCAAAGCGGCGAGCGACGGCCGCGCCAATGCTTTTTGCGCCACCGGTGACGAGCACGATTCGCGCATCTGTGCATTCGGCCGGACAGGAGAGCTCGGCTTGGAGCGCACCATCCACCGGCGGGTGAGCATCCCCCGGCTGGTTGAATGACATCCAGCCTCCGTCGACTGCCAGCACCGAGCCGGTGATGTAGCGCGCCTGCGTGCTGCTCAGAAAACGCACGACCCTGGCGATCTCGTCGGGGCGAGCCAAGCGCCCCATCGGCACGCGGCGGCGTATCGCCGCGAGGTCCATTTTGCCAGCGCGTGCCAGTTCTGTGACCATTGGGGTGCGGACGGAGCCCGGCGCCACCGCCGTGACGCGGATTCCTCGCATAGCCCACTCGCATGCAAGGGACTTTGTCAACGAGATCACGCCAGCTTTCGAGGCTGCGTAGGCGTTGCGCCTGGGATTGCCGACCACGCCCGCCATCGAAGCCACATTGACGATCGCACCGCCCGGCTTCATGCGCCGCGCCGCTTCCCGGGCCATAACGAATGGCCCAATAAGGTTCACTGTCACGCCGCGTCGGAAGGTATCGACAGCGGTGTCGATGATCCTATCCATCGTGGGTCCAACCGCCGCATTGTTGATGAGGACATCGATTTGCGCGAACCGTGCTTCGACCTGGCCGAAAAGTGAGAGCATGTCCTTCTCTCGCGACACATCGCACTCCAGACCGACGTGCGGCGACCCGAGATCCCGAGCCAGTTCAACCACACCACTGCCCGGAAGGTCCACCGCAACTACAGTGTCTCCGTCCGCGGCAAGGATATCGACCAGGGCACGGCCGATCCCGCCCGCAGCGCCTGTGATGATTACGGTGCGTGCTGCCAGTTTCACGAGAGCTTCTCCACGATGACCGCTTGTGATCTCAGCCCATCAACCTTGGGCGGAATGAAGGGCCGAGCCAAATCGTTGCAGTGACCGCCAGTCGCGGCCCCACACAGATGTCGTTCCCGTAGGGCGCTCATCCTCCATTCCTACCCACTTATGCAGCTCCCAGTTGGGGACCCTCGACGCCATCTTGGTCGGTGGGGATGTGACCCTTGAGCAACTGGTAGATGGGATCGTCTGGATGTGGTGCTCCAATCGGCTGTCGCCGGCCGAACCTATCTGCCTCAAGAATCGCTGGCGGGATTTGCTCCTCAACCCAATCGTAGACGACTGTCCGTTCCGCAATTCGCCACTCGTCCTGCCTCTTCTGAAACAGATCGCAGTAACGGCCGCAAAGCAGCGTCTGACGTATTTCTTGGTCTGTATCCGGTCCGCGTTGCAGCGCGGTGAAATAGCTCTCGACCGCGGCCTCTGCTGAACTGATGAAGTCGATCAGGCTGTTCGTGATTTGATGGATGTTACGGTGCCCCGGCAGACCGAGAGCAAATTGGATGAAGTCCTCTGCCGGTCCGCAATAGGGACCGTGCCTGTCATACGCTTCGGGCCAGTATGCGCTACGCAGCGCCGCCTCATCGGCGCGGTCTATCCCGCGGCAGTACCGATACAGGCAGTTGCGGATCGCCTCTCGGTCACGCAGTTCGGTAATTTTCGCGTGGTCGACAGGGTCTGTCGCGAATTGTATGATTGTTTTGTCCTTCCCGATGCCAGTCTGCACTTTGCGTGTGTCTCTCTCTACAACTGAGTTAGCGGGGGGCTCGTCAACTTCCAGAGCTTGTTCGGGGCAGGCTCGTACCCCTTTTGAGGCAAGCAGTTGCTCCCCATCGGCAACATCAATATCACCGGGCAAGATGTAGCCGGCGTCATCAAGCTTGAAGACTCTCGGCGCCCGCGCCCAGCAGCGCGCATGACCCTGGCATCTGGCTTTATGTACGACGACACGCATAGCGAACTCCAATGTCGTTGGCTGAAACTTCAGGACCATTCCAGGATCAGATTCTCGATCCCGAACACATGGCCGCCGAAGGTGATAGGTTCAGTCCCTGTCTTGATCCGAAAGGCTGGGATGCGCGCCAGCCACTCCTCCAGGCCAATGACAATCTCCCGCCGGGCAAGGTGTGAGCCAAGACAACGATGGGGACCATAGCCAAAGGCAGCGTGCCGGTTGTCCTCGCGCGCCAGATCGATCTCATTCGGGCATTCGAATTCCGCCGGGTCACGATTGGCAATCATCGTGGCACAGGAAACATAATCTCCCTTGCGGATCGGCGCGCCTTTGAAGTCGACATCCTTCGTTGCCACTCGGATCATCTGAATGGTCGAATAGGCGCGCAGCAATTCTTCCGCAGCGACGGCAATCCGGTCAGGTTCGCTTCGTAGCAATTCCTGATCTTTGGGGTTGCGCGCGAGATGGGCCAAGTCGAAGCATATGGCTGCTGAGACCGTGTCGAGTCCCGCGACGAACACAAGCACGCCGATGCCACGGACTTCTTCGTCACTGAGCAGACGACCCTCGACCTTTGCCTTCACGATGAAGGTCATGAAATCATCGACCGGCTCCTTGCGGCGCTCGGTGGCAAGTTCGTCGATGAAGGCCACGATCGTCCGGGCTGCGGGTGGTCGTTGCTCCTTATCGCCGTGGAGCAGATCTCTAGCCCAGCCGACAAATGTTTCTAGTCCGTTGTCCGAAAGCCCAATAAAGCGAAGGAAGATATTGACCGCGAACGGAACTGCAAAATCCTTCATGATGTCGCAGCTCGTGCCTGATGCGGCGATCCTGTCGATCAGCTTGATCGCTCGTTCCCGGACAGCCGGCTCCAATGCCATTACCCGCTTTGGCGAAAGCAGCGGATTGAGCAGTGAGCGAAAAACACCGTGGAATGGCGGATCGAGCTCAAGCGGGATCATCGGCCAGCTCTCGCCGAGCACAGAGGCGAAGATGCTGCGATGGCTGGAAAACGTTTCGGTGTCCTGCAGCACCCGGCGCTGGTCGCTCGCGCGAGTGATGACCCAGGTACCCCGACCGTCGCGCGTGTTGCTGGTTGAATAAAAGATCGGAGGCCCGGCATGAACGCAAGCAACCGCTGCATGCGGATCCCCGTTAGCCGTCGGCAACATGCCGGGCGACGTAAACAGGTTGAAGTCCCTCACCATTTCGGGCGGGACATGATCTGGAACCGGCCGCGATTTAACCGCGCCAGAATCGAGAGACCGTTCATGAGATGCTGTCGGCATTTGCATGCAATCGTCGGTGCAAGCTCCGTGCCGAATTCGTCTTTCGATAATCCTTGCCGTTTGCTGGGCAACAGGTGGCGCCTGCGCTGACTTGCTGGTCGGGATTGCAACATTCTTGTCCAGCGTCGGACACAGAATGTAGAATGCTAGACAGCGACTTGGAGCAACTCAACTGGTGGGATCGCTAGCCGATCATGTGCCCGGGGAGCATCCAGTTCGAAAGCTTGCGCTAAGCGGCTTGGTGACTTGGCCGAGGTCACCAGGTGGAAACGACCAACACTTGGGGTGAGCCTAGTGGCGCTCCCCTCGATGATGTCTGGCGGGGTGGTTAGCCGCCTCCGTAGGACAAGATCAGTCTACACGAATGGACTATAGCCTCTCCTCGCATGCCTCATTGGCCGTCCTTCAGAGCCGGCCACACGAGCTTTTGTCTTTCAGCAGGGCGTTTTTCTCGCCAGCTACAGAGCCACACCGACGCCATTAATGAGCGTCCAGTCGACGGGTTGGATGGCCCTGTCCATCTTGCCCAGCACCTTGGCTTAGCATTTGCCGGTGCGGCGGAAGCCTTCAAGACGCAGTTCTTGACCTTCTCCAGATCAGCCTCGGATGGATATCGGCAAGGGTTCAGCTCGTCCTTTTGAACTTGCGCATCTTCGTGTTGGCCAACCCCAGGCCGCCCGACATATTTGCGGTCTATCCGGCACCTCAACTTCGAACAACCTTGCGGCAAGCTCTTGGGATAGCCCACGCTCGTGCCTCCACCACCCGCTCAGCAGAGCCAGATTTGTCGTTGATGGCACGGAACTTGCGGAGTCATTCGCAGATGCGTCACGGACCGAGAGTGTCGTCCCATGAATTCGATCACCAAAAAGGCCGCCCGACGTTGCTGGGACCGCCTGCAATTACCTTATCCCAGAATTGGGAGCAACGGCTTCAAAAGGGATAACTCATCACCTCAATTTTGTCGATCGCGCGGCCATCGAACCGCAGCCATCGATCAGACTTCCGCCTCGTTGCACTCATTGCGACCGCCTTGGTGCTTGCGACAACCGCTCAATTCTGGCTGCCAGGATAACCACATATGGCGACGGAACTTCCTGCTTCAAAGCAATATAGAGATCGTCGATCATCCCCCCATCAAGGCCTCGATCGAGGACACCGCGTTCGGCTTGCTTGGTTCGCAGTGAACAGACCGCACTTCGACGAATGCGATCGATGCGACCGCGCCGAGAACTCTCCCGCATTGTCGACGGTTGGGTCCGTCGGCCCTCCGATGAGGCCTCGGATGCGTCGGGCTCCGAGGCCTCGACTGATGCCGACTGGCCGCCGCCGGAAGGTCTCGCGGCTTTGATCCCCGGCGATGTAGCCACCCCTGCTGCAACAGCTCCTAGCCGGAGAACTCATTCATGACCGAATCGGCGACAGATTTAGTGGACGCGGCTTTGTTCGACCGAGATCGGCTTGACCCAGAAAGTCCCTATCAACGTTCTGGCCCTGCATGGGGTGCCATCATTTCGCTTTCCTTCGGCACCTTCGGGCTTGTGACGGCAGAGTTTCTGCCCGCCAGCGTTCTGACACCGCTCGCGCATGATCTCCGTATCACCACGGGCACGGCTGGACAGGCGCTAACAGCGGCCGCAATCGTCGCGGCGATCTCGGCACCGATAATCGCCATCGTGACAAAGCGTCTGGACCGCAGGGTCGTCATCTGGGCGATGACGCTCCTGCTGATCCTGTCGAACGTTCTGGCGGAGGTTGCGGGGTCGCTGCCGGTTTTGCTGGCGGCACGCGTCGTCCTTGGCATATCGCTTGGTGGTTTTTGGTCAATTTCGGCAGCGTTGGCGATGCGGCTGGTTCCAAGTCACCTCATGCCGCGCGCCATGTCGGTCATCCTCACCGGCGTTTCTGTCGCCTCCGTCTGCGCGGCTCCAATCGGCGCTTATGTCGGTGACATTTGGGGATGGCGAGCCTCGTTCAAGGTCGCCGCAATCGTGAGTGCCGTTGCGCTGCTCGTGCAACTCGTAACCATTCCGCCACTGCCTCCGATCGAAGTGCGCAGATTCCGCAGTCCGCTGGATGTCGCGAAGAATCCGGCGATGAAGGTTGCGGTGCTAGTCGTGCTATTGGTCGCTTCCGGCCATTTTGCCAGCTTCGCCTACATCCGCGCCTTTCTCGAGAGCGTTCCTGCGCTCGACAAGAAGTCAATCCCGCTCGTGTTCCTTGCTTTTGGCACGGCCGGCGTCTTCGGCAATTTAGCCGGCGCATTCCTCACCAAACACAGTCTCAAGGCGGTCGCGGCCCTGCCGCCCCTGCTCATTGCCGTAGCCGCTGTCTCGCTCCTGACCATGAGAGCATCGGCCTTGACCTCGGCAATTGCAGTTGCCGTATGGGGCTTTGCTTTTGGCGCGGTCCCGGTCGGATTGCAGACATGGATGGTGCTACGCGCCGCTCCGAAACAGGCCGAGAGCGCTGGTGTACTGATGGTCATAACCTTCCAAGTGGCCATCGCAGCCGGCACAACTTGCGGTGGCCTATTGGTGGATCACACGGGTATTGCCAGTGTCTTTGTCTACAGCGCGGTTGCCACGTTCCTCGCTGTCTTGACAGTATTTTTGCTCGGCCCGAACCGCAAAACCTGACCGCCTGGTGGGGAGTGACGGTCGGCGGCGTTCACGCTATTGTCACCTCTGAGCTCGGCCCAAAGGCCGCGGCTTCGTCGTAACCATGCGGTCGATGGGGCAGCGCCAAATTGCTTCCTGCTCATCGCGTTGCGATAATACAGCGCGCTTATTGCGTCATCGTGTCCCCGGTCTCGGCTTCAATGCCCGGCTACTGGCTGCGGAGGCAGATGGGCGCCGGCGTCCCACCGACGACGATCGGTCTTTTCTCATGTAGCTGTCGGGGAAACGAGGCAGGTTTTCCGCCAGAACCCGCCAGTCGTCGCGCTCGCGTTCGCCTTCCTTGCGCGCACCGAACAACTGGATGATGATCTTGCCGTCGGACCCATATGCTTCGAGCGAGGTGACGTGACTGTCATTGGTCGGCTTGCGCACGGCCCAAACCTCACGGATTTGGTGGGTCCTGAGATGCAGCCGGAACGTTTCGTCCAGCACATGGATGCACGGCCCGATCTGCTTGACCGACTTGATTAAGCCGGAATGGGTCTGGATAGAACCTCGGTTGCCGACGAAGCACATGATCGGCAATTCGTCTTCGGCCGCACGCTGGAGCACGGCGCCAACTGCGGCATTGTCGAGCAGCCAAGCGTAATCCTGGCCGACCATGCGCAAAGCCTGGCAGCGGCTGAGCTTGAGCGTCTTTAGAAGGTTGACGTCAGTCAGCCGGCTCCAGTACTCGCGTAGGTCGTCCACCGTGCCGGCCCAGTCCGCAGTCCTCGCGCCCAGGTCGGCTACTCTCGCCTTAAGCGACATGGTCGGCTCCTGGTTGGCGGATACGAGCTCGGCCACCAGCTTTCGATAGGCATGAAGGTTGGAGACCGGCCTGAGATGCACCTTATGCACTGCTGCGCCGGCGGCGTCGAAGAATTGCAAACTGCGCTGGATTCCGCCGCGATGGCGCCTTTCAACAGCGAAACCATACCTCCAAGCCTGCGGGAAGACGCGAAGGTCGAATTCGTCACCAAGGACCATGGCGTGATTGTTGCCGGTTATCACTCTGTTGAAGACGCCAATCTTTTCGTGCACGGCACCTTGATTGCGGGTCAGCGCCGTCACTTCGCCCACGAATTCGAGGCCCGTCAGAAGGTGATTGACGCGCGGGTCGATGCGTGCCGCGCCGAAACCGCAATGGGCCGCGACCAGTTCCGCTTCCGAAATGGCCAATTGGGCGGCGAAATCACGCGCGGGAATGTTCGGACAGACTTCCCACGCACGCCGGATTTCGTTGGGCGACCGCTTCTTGCGCTGATCCATGTTTTTACCCCTGCCCCGTTCTTCTTTTGACGATCGATCGAAAAACGGGCCTCAGGGATGTGCACGGCGGACGCGATCGATCGTCAGGCACATGCCAGTCGAATCCTGTCTCCGGGCGGTCAGCGGCCAATCGCCGGTAGCGAGCGATTGTTGGGTGGTCGGCGCCAATCGGCCGATCGAGCATTCGGGTACCACCGGCGGTGCTGCTTTCCCACCAAGGCGGGTCTGATGGATCATATTGCTTTCCTTCGTTCTTCGATTGCGAGGGCAACCCAAAGGTGAATCGGCCGGCAATTTTGCCGCCGCAACGAAGGCTTCACAAAAATCGTGCCAGTTGCTCCGCGGCAAGCTCTGAACATCTTTGGCTCTGTTCATTGCTTTACGCGTGAGTGCATCGCGAACTCAGGCGCCCTTCCTGTGACGCGGACGCGACAAACCCGACAGTAAGTGTCGGTTGTCGGACGTCTCCCCAGCAATCGAGCATAAGAGACGTCGGGATGTCCTACGGTTTTTGACACGTCTTCCCTTTGGCACGGTCCATGCGAGATGATCCACGAAAACGCCGGACCGAGGAGAAATCGAGCCATGATTACGCTCACCGACAACGCTGTTGCCGCCATCAAGGCCGCTCTTTACCGCGCCAGCGAGCCGGCGGAAGGATTTCGCATCATGGTCCATGCCGGCGGCTGCGCCGGCTTCCAATACTCAATGGGCCTGGAGAGCGTCTCACGTGAGGGCGATGCGATCATCGAGCGAGATGGGCTCAAGGTGTTCATGGATAGAGGCTCCCAACCCCATGCCGCCGGCATGACCGTGGACTTCGTCACTGGGCTCGAAACATCCGGCTTTGTTTTCGATAACCCCAATGCGCGTGAGACGTGCGGCTGCGGCAAGTCCTGCAAATGATTGCGAGGGAACAGGCTATGTTCGACTATAGCGACGCCAAGGAATACTGCGTCGAACCGGTAACCGCCGGCGCTCTGGAACCGGCCGACACGCACTGTCGGCCCGGAACAATTGCGTTCGGTGATGCACCAAATCGCGATCATCGATCGTTGCCGTGGGCAAGCAAACAAAATTGCCCGAAACAGCTGAATTCCCGGCGGATGCCGCCACCAAAGGGCAATGTCGACAGCGACCGGTCAGCCAAGCCATCGCTCCCCCGGCCGCCCACCTTACCAGATACGATATGCGCCAGAGGTTCAATGGCCCGACTACCCTTGAATCATTTCAGCAGTTGAAGGATCACTCCCATGAACCCTGTCTATCTCGACAACAACGCAACGACGCGGGTTGATCCTGCAGTCGTTGGAGCGATGTTGCCTTTCTTTACGGAGCAATTTGGCAATCATTCGTCCATGCACGCCTATGGCGCATCGGTTGCTGAAGCCGTGAGAAAGGCGAGGCAACAGTTGCAAGCCCTCATCGGCGCGGGATTCGAGGACGAGATCATCTTCACCTCGGGCGGGACTGAAAGCGACAGTACAGCCATCCTTTCGGCGCTGGAGGTGATGCCCGACCGAACGGAAATAGTGACTTCCGCGGTTGAACATCCGGCCGTTCTGAAGTTGTGCGCGCACCTTGAGAAGACGCGCGGCGTCAAGGTGCACATTATCCCAGTCGATCACTACGGCCGGCTCGACCTGGACGCCTACAGAACCGCCCTCACCCCACAAGTGGCAATCGTCTCGATAATGTGGGCGAACAATGAGACCGGTACGATCTTTCCCGTGGTTAAGCTTGCCGATCTAGCCAGGGAAGTCGGCGCGCTTTTCCACACTGATGCAGTGCAGGCGGTCGGAAGGCTTCCGATTGAGCTGAAATCGACCGCGATCGACATGCTGTCGCTCTCCGCCCACAAGCTGCATGGTCCAAAGGGGATAGGCGCGCTTTATGTAAGACGTGGCGTGCGCTTCTCCTCCATGATCAAGGGTGGGCACCAAGAGCGCGACCGGCGTGCAGGCACTGAAAACACACCCGGCATAGTCGGACTGGGCATGGCGGCCGAACTCGCCTTGAAATTCATGGACGAGACAAAACGAATAAAATGGTTGCGCGACCGCCTTGAGAACGGGATCATCCAGCGCATCCCAAACACATCCATCAACGGCGATCCGCAAGAGCGATTGCCAAACACTGCAAACATTGGATTCGAAGGTATCGAAGGCGATGCAATTCCAATTGTCCTGAGCCGGCTGGGAATCGCCTGTTCCGCCGGGTCCGCCTGTGCCTCTGGCTCACTGGAACCGAGCCATGTTCTGATCGCTATGAACGCGGCATGTGGGGCAGTCCGCTTCTCCTTGTCGCGTGACAACGGCGAAGATGACGTAGACCGCGTGCTTGAGGTCCTGCCTGCGATCACCGAGAAGCTACGGGCCGTTCCCAGTGCTGGACTGTGCGGGCGAGGTGCAGAACAGCTTCATTCCGGCCCGGGTCCGAGCGGCACAATAGCCGACGAGCCGTGAGGTCTTCCTCAACGTGACGACCCTGCGCAAGGAGAGCAGTTAAACTCGGGGTCGCCTTCACCACTTCAGAAAAGCTTGAGATCGCCAAGTCTCTTGCCCAGCCGCCGTGCCAGAGGTCGGCACGCCGTCAGCAATGTCACCAATGCATCGACACCACAATTTCGCGCCGGGAGAATACAATGAACTGCTCCGCTGATAGCCGCCCGATCGATCGCACCGATATCCTAGCGCGACTGAAGGGCCTGTCGGCCGCGGAGGACTTCTTCGCCTGCCTTGACGTCTCCTACGACCCGAAAGTGATGAATGTCTCGCGGCTCCATATCATGAAGCGCGTGGGCCAATACCTTGCCGAAGAAGATTTCTCCGGTCTGCCTAACCAGGTAATCGCCGCGCGGGTGCGCGCCAAGCTGGAACGCGCCTACGAAGATTTCGCGACTTCCTCGCCGCTCACGCAACGTGTGTTCAAGGTGCTAAGGGACCACGATCCAAACATATGTCCCGCACCTGGCCGCGCCTTCGTCCCGCTCGACTCTGCACTGAAGCGGTTCGGAAAGTAATGAGCCCGACACGGCTGCGACGCGACAATGTCGAGAAGTCGACAAATCCAGTCCTCATGACGCCTCCTCGGAAGCAAACGAAGCCACCTTCTGGAATAGAGGCAGGAAGACGACTTGGCATGAACGATGCAGGCAATGAGGTGAACCGCCAAGCACGAATCCGGACTGGGAGCTTAGAGAAACCGCCAATGCATATCGTAGTCTGCATCAAGCAGGTGCCGGATTCGGCACAGATCCGCGTGCACCCGGTGACGAACACGATCATGCGTCAGGGTGTTCCGACCATCATCAATCCTTACGACCTGTTCGCCCTCGAAGAAGCGCTCAAACTGCGCGACGTTCATGGTGGCGAGGTTACTGTGCTCACAATGGGTCCGCCCATGGCGGAGGACTCGCTGCGAAAGGCGCTCGGTTACGGTGCTGACCGAGCAGTTCTCTTGACGGACCGCTATTTTGCCGGATCCGATACGCTGGCGACTTCCTTTGCTCTTTCGCAAGCAATCGCAAAAATTGGGGAGACTTTCGGCAGGCCGGACATCGTCTTCACCGGCAAGCAGACGATTGACGGCGATACCGCCCAGGTCGGACCGGGCATAGCCAAGCGCCTAGATTTATCGCAACTTACCTATGTCGCGAAGATTGCCTCCATCGATCTCGATACGCGAGAGATCGAAGTCGCTCGTCGCGCCGAAGGCGGCACCCAGTTGCTGAAGAGCAGACTCCCTTGCCTCATTACCATGCTGGAAGACACCAACGAAATCCGCCGGGGCTCGCTCCAGCAGGCTCTGTGCGCGGCGCGCAGCCAAGTCGTGAAGTGGACTGCAGCCGACGCCGGCATTGACGATCTCACCCGGTGCGGTCTGCGTGGCTCGCCTACAGTCGTCAAGCGTGTTTTCGCCCCCACCGCACGGGCAGAAAGGGCGGCGCAGATCGACACCGCGGAAAGGGGCTTGCAGGACATAGCCGATGAACTCATCGCCGATATCTTAACCCGCCGGCCGGCGCTGGAACATGAGCTGGCCTTCAACAGCGGCACGTGACGGCCAGGAGCAGAAAATGTCGACCGCAAGCCAAACTACCCCTCGCATTGCCCCCGGCCGTGCCGGTGTAAAGAAAGAACTTCCCGACCGTTTCAAAGACTACCGGCACGTGTGGGTCTTCCTCGAGCTCGAACGCGGCAATGTGCATCCTGTATCATTCGAACTGCTGGGCGAAGGCCGCAAATTAGCCGACAAGCTTGAAGTCCAGCTCGCGGGCGTCGTGCTGGGACCGCCGGGCGAGATGGTCGAGGACGCTGTTGCCGAGGCCTTCGCTTACGGGGCGGATCTTGTCTACATCGTCGATGCGCCGCCGCTCGCCGACTACCGGAACGAGCCGTTCGCCAAGGCGCTCACGGATCTGGTCAATACCCATAAACCCGAAATCCTCCTTCTCGGCGCGACCACACTGGGCAGGGATCTTGCAGGCTCGGTAGCGACGACCCTGCAGACGGGGCTCACGGCCGACTGCACCGAACTTGATGTAGATTCCGACGGTTCACTCGCCGCGACCCGTCCGACTTTTGGTGGCTCATTGTTGTGTACGATCTATACACTAAATTACCGGCCGCAAATGGCGACGGTGCGACCAAGGGTCATGCCTATGCCGCAACGGGTGGATAAGCCGGTCGGGCGTGTCATGCGGCACAAGCTGTCGCTCGTTGAGGACGATATCGTCACCAAAGTCCTCGGCTTCCTACCGGATAACCAGTCGGCAATGGCAAATCTTGCCTATGCGGATGTCGTGGTTGCGGGAGGCCTCGGTCTCGGAGCGGCGGAGAACCTTCAGCTTGTGAAGAATCTTGCCCGAGCGATCGGCGCCGAGCATGGCTGTTCGCGCCCCTTGGTCCAGAAGGGCTGGATGCCGGCTGATCGACAGATTGGACAAACTGGCAAGACCATTCGACCGAAGCTTTACATCGCGGCCGGAATTTCCGGCGCCATCCAGCACCGAGTTGGGGTCGAGGGGGCCGATCTCATCGTCGCGATCAACACCGATCCGAACGCGCCGATTTTCGAGTTCGCCCACCTCGGGATCGTCACGGATGCAATCCGCTTCCTGCCCGCACTGACGGAAGCCTTCACCCGGCGGCTGTCGCCGCACAGTCGAGACAAGCTTGCGAGTTGAGGGAGAGGACATGATTGAACAATTCGATGCCATTGTGGTCGGAGCCGGCATGTCTGGAAACGCAGCTGCTTACACTTTGGCAAGCCAGGGGCTGAAGGTACTGCAGTTGGAGCGCGGGGAATATCCGGGCTCTAAGAACGTCCAGGGTGCCATAATGTACGCGAACATGCTGGAGAAGATCATCCCGGACTTCCGGGATGATGCGCCCCTCGAGCGGCACCTGGTCGAACAGCGACTTTGGGTGATGGACGACACGTCTCACACCGGAATTCATTACCGGTCGGACGACTTCAATGAGGCGAAACCCAACCGCTACACGATCATCCGCGCCCAGTTCGACAAATGGTTTTCCCGCAAGGTGCGCGAGGCTGGCGCGACGGTCCTGTGTGAGACGACCGCGACGGAACTCGTCCGTGATGGCAATGGCAAGGTGATCGGCGTCCGCACAGACCGGGCTGGCGGAGTGGTCTTCGCGAATGTGGTCGTTCTCGCAGAAGGGGTGTCGGGATTGCTTGGCACTCGCGCAGGCCTGCGCGAGATGCCGAAGCCGGAGACCGTGGCGATTGCCGTCAAGGAAATGCATTTCTTGCCCGAAGAGGTCATTGGCCAGCGGTTCGGGGTGAAGGGCGATGAAGGCTGCGTAATCGAGGCCGTGGGCACGATCTCTCGCAGCATGGCCGGGCTCGGCTTCCTTTACACCAATAAGGAGTCGATTTCACTCGGCATCGGCTGCCTGGTCTCGGATTTCGCCGCGACGATGGAGAGCCCGTCCGCCCTCCTGGATGCGATGAAAAACCATCCTTCGATCCGGCCGCTGATCGCTGGCTCGGAGGTGAAAGAATATGCCGCCCATCTTATCCCCGAAGGTGGTTACAGGGCCATTCCGCAGCTATTCGGCGACGGTTGGGTCATCGTCGGCGACGCAGCGCAACTGAACAATGCCATTCACCGTGAGGGTTCGAACCTTGCCATGACCTCGGGTCGTGTCGCGGCTGAGGCGATCATCAAAGTCAAAAGCCGCAACGGTCCTATGACCAAAGCGAACCTTGCGCTCTACAAGACGATGCTGGATGACTCCTTTGTGATCAAGGATCTTAAGAAATACAAGGACATGCCAGCCTTACTCCACACCAATTCCAGCAACTTTTTTGACAGCTATCCGCGGTTGATGTCGCATGCCGCTCAGACCTTCATGCGTGTCGACGGCACGCCGAAGATCGAGAAGGAAAAGAACACCACGGCCGCCTTCATCAACGCGCGCTCGCGCTGGGGGTTGGTCAGCGACGCGGTCCGCCTGGCATTGGCATGGCGCTGAAGAGGGTACAAGATGACGATCGCAGTGACGAAGGTTCGTGTCGAGGACAAACTTTACCAGAACCGCTATCTGGTCGATTCCGGCCGCCCCCATATCATAGTGCGACCGCACGACAAGCCAAGCGCGAACTTGCTTGCGTTGACCTACGTCTGTCCGGCGAAATGCTATGAGTTGAATGACAAGGGTCAAGTCGAGATCACCGCCGACGGCTGCATGGAATGCGGCACCTGCCGGATATTGTGCGAGAAAGGCGGCGACATCGAGTGGAACTATCCGCGCGGCGGCTTTGGTGTCCTGTTCAAGTTCGGATGATCAGCCGGTGCCAAGAGCATGCCGGCAGCGAGCAACTGCGGCACACCATGAGCCTCTCCATCCACTTGCAAAGAGCTAGTGAATATTGGGTTTCGCAATTCAAGTTTCCTCGACTTGGTAGGGGTATCCTCAGGCCACGGGGCGCCTGTGCCGGACTTACCACCGGTAACGTGGTCGAGCCCCTTTGGACAATGTCCGGCCATCGTGCCGGATGGCAGCCACAACGGCCGGTGAGCAAATGGAACGGCACAATCCATGATAAAGACGTATGTGCTAGTGCATGGTGCCTGGCATGGCGGATGGTGTTGGCGGGACGTCGCCGCCAATCTTCGCAAGATGGGATGCCACGTGACCACGCCTACCCAGACAGGTGTCGGCGAACGCGCACGTTTGCTGTGCAAGGACATCACGCCCGACACATTCGTGACCGACATCGTCAACCACATTGTAACGGAAGAGCTGAGCGATGTGATCCTTGTCGGTCACAGTCTAGGCGGCATCAGCATCACCGGCGCCGCCGACCGGATACCCGACCATATCAGCCATCTCGTTTATCTCGACGGCGCCATCGTCGAGAGCGGTCAAAGTGTATTCAGCACCATGCCCCCCGACATCGTCGCCGCCCGTCGAAAATTGGTTGCGGAGGAAGGACGGGGTATCTTCATGCCGACTCCGCCGCCAACAGCATTCGGCACTCCCGAGGGACACTCGCTCACGGACTGGGTGCGGCGCCGGATAACACCGCATCCGGCAGGCACCTACGAAAGCGGACTTAAGCTCGAGCACCCGCTCGGCAACGGCAGACCCCGAACCTATGTCGTCTGCACTAATCCACTCCACCCGCCGATGGCGGGAGCGCGAGAATGGGTCGCGAAGCAGGATGGCTGGGCGTGGCAGGAACTCGCCACTGGCCACGACGCAATGATCCTCGCGCCGACGGAAGTTGCTCTCCTTCTTAGCGCTGTCGGCTGAGGAACCAAGTAGGGGGAGCGGCGGCCGATTCTCAGGCCGTGGCCTTGAGCTCTGGTGCAAGGATGTAGGCCCAACGGGTCGTTCCGGTGGCGCCACCGAAACCACTAGGCGGGAGTGGCCTGTCCTGCCGACGTCGCAAGCTTGCGAGCGTTCCGCCGCGGCCGCAGCCCGTAGCGCCGGGCAACCTCCGAGATCACCGCGTCGGCTCCAGGGTCTCGGAGATGACTCCGTGCCTTGTCGTCCATCGACCAATGCCGCCGACCAACAGCGCCGTTGATCACCCTCGAAAACGCCGAGGCTGCCGCTCAGGGTCAATCGTAAGTTCAAGTTCAGACACAAGCCGATCTCCGATCCACCTCAGAATCGGCAGGCCCACAGATCGCGGGTCCTCCTGGAAGGACACAGCGCTTACCCTTGAAATATGGAGAACCATGGCTTTGCGCCGTCGGCAGTTGAGCTGATCTCGCAATGCTATTTCCCCGGCAACGTCCGCGAGCCGGAGAACTGCGTGCTTGGCGTTCTCCTCTGGAAGGAACCAATCTTTCGGAACGTGGCAATGTCATCGACGAGCTCTCACGGGCCAGCACGATGCCGGTTCGGCGCATCGGCGCCCGCCTGAACACGAGATGGCCACTTGCGATTCTAACGATACGGCCGGACGGGGGCTGGGACCGCGGCGGACGAAGCGTGACGGCTGATCGACACAATGGAGAAGGCCGGCTGGGTTCAGGCTAATGCGGCTCGAATTCTCGGCCTCAAGCTGCGACAAGTCGGCTAGGCGATACGCCGGCATAGTATCGAGGTGAAGGAACTTCTAAGAGCCTGATGAGCCAATCGTCAGGCCAGTGGTCTTGCGCGCCCTGTGCGCGACAAGGAGTGCTTCGTGCTTCTGAACGGATTTGGACTTGCACTGTCGCAAGCAGGACAAAATTGTGTCGCGCCGGCCTGACACAATGCGATATCGACCCGAATAGTGAACTGAAGCCGCTTTTTTCAGTTGGTATGGCTCTTGCACCTTGAACCGCGACGTTACCAGCAACGGAGCCGTTTGATGTCCTCACCGACAGTTTCGATTGAGGGGCCGACTAGCACGACATCCGAGGGTCTTCTGGCAGCCGCGAAATCCGGTGGCTGCGCATCGTCTTCCTACGGCTCGTCGCCGACCAGCCCGGGCGAAGAGGATCCGGCTATTTGGGAAAGGATCAAGGATCACCCCTGCTTTTCGGAGGAAGCGCATCATTATTTCGCGCGTATGCATGTGGCGGTCGCGCCGGCTTGCAATGTCCAGTGCAACTATTGCAATCGCAAATACGATTGCGCCAACGAGAGCCGGCCTGGTGTTGTGTCTGAGAAGTTGACGCCCGACCAAGCGCTACGCAAGGTCATCGCCGTTGCCAACAAAGTTCCGCAGCTTTCGGTTCTTGGCATCGCTGGGCCGGGGGATGCCTGTTACGATTGGGAGAAAACGAAGGCAACGTTCGACCGCGTCATCAGGGAAATCCCCGACATAAAGCTGTGCGTCTCCACTAATGGGCTCGTGCTGCCGGACCATGTCGCCGAGCTTGCCGAAATGAATGTTGATCACGTGACGATCACCATCAACATGGTCGACCCGGAAGTCGGCGCGAAGATCTATCCATGGATCTTTTATGAAAATCGCCGCTACTTCGGCATCGAAGCCGCTCGAATCTTGCACGCGCGGCAGATGCTGGGCCTGGAGATGCTGAGCGCGCGCGGCATCCTCACCAAAATCAACTCGGTGATGATTCCTGGAGTGAACGACCAGCACCTGTTTGAGGTGAACAAAATGGTCAGGGAGCGGGGCGCGTTTCTGCACAACGTGATGCCTCTGATTTCGGACCCGGCGCACGGTACCCACTACGGACTCATCGGGCAGCGCGGCCCAACGGCAACGGAGATGATGGCTCTTCAGGATCGACTTGAAGGTGGCGCCAAGTTGATGCGCCACTGCCGGCAGTGCCGGGCAGATGCTGTCGGCCTGCTCGGTGAAGATCGTGGCCAGGAATTCACGCTGGACGGTATTCCCGACGATGTCGCCTACGATGCTGGCAAGCGTCAGGCCTATCGGCAGGTGGTCGCACACGAGCGCCGTGATCATGAGGCGGCGAGGAGCGAGGCCATCGGTATGGTCAAGGCAACAGACTCCGAAAAGTCGCTTCTGGTTGCGGTGGCCACTAAGGGAGGTGGACGGGTCAACGAACACTTCGGCCACGCGAAGGAATTCCAGGTTTATGAAGTCTCGCCTAGAGGGATCAGCTTGGTCGGGCATCGGAAGGTCGAGCGGTATTGCCTCGGAGGCGGGGGCGAAGACGCCATCCTCGAGGGCGTCATCGCAGCGCTCGAAGGCATACACATAGTGCTATGCGCCAAGATCGGAAATCGCCCGAAGGAACAACTCTCGCGAGTTGGACTGCGCGTAACCGACGCCTATGGCCATGACTACATCGAGACCGCAGTCAGCGCACTTTACGCGGCAGAGTTTGGGATCAGACCACTAGCGGCGACGGCCTGAGCCGTCTCGTCCGATAACCAGGAGTTAGAATGGCTTTAAAGATCATCGCATCCCAATGTACCCAATGCGGGGCCTGCGAGTTCGAATGTCCTTCGGAAGCGATCAAGTTCAAGGGCGACGCCTATGTGATCGATCCAAACAAGTGCACCGAATGCAAGGAGGCCTTCGATACGCAGCAATGCGTGTCGGTCTGTCCGGTACCGAAAACCTGCGTTCCCGCTTGATTCCTACCGAAACGGTCGGGTTCGCCGCACGACGACGCCTGCAACCCGCGACCACAACAAAAGCCTCGAGAAAGGAATGGACAGCATGTGGTCCAGACGCGAACAGGAGGTCGAAATCGGCAGACCGCCACGGTTCATGCAGGGTGAGCGGGTCCGTGCGATACGCCACATAAAAAACGACGGCACCTATCCCGGCAAGGAGATCGGCGAAAACCTCGTGCGGAAGGGCGACGAAGGCTACGTGCGCGACATTGGAACCTTTCTCCAGCAATTCTTCATCTATGCGGTCGAATGGATCGATCGTGGCACGGTCGTCGGCATGCGAGCGCGCGAACTCATTAGCCTCGACAAAGTCGAGGTTCCCTGCGGAGCTGAAGGCATTTCCAACGGGGGAACAGCCGGATGAAAGTAATGATTCGCAGGACCGCTACTGGCTTGTCGGCTTATGTCCCCAAGAAGGATCTCGAAGAGCCGATCACCGAGATTGAGAACGCTGACTTATGGGGCGGGACCGTGACGCTCAGGAACGGTTGGCGGCTCATGCTGCCCGACCTTCCGCGCGACACGCGTTTGCCGATCACCGTCGAGGCGATGAAGATTTCCGACGGGGCCTGATGCCGGTGGGTTCAGTGGCGGAGAGGAAACGCGTATGAACACGATGCTGAGCTGGGACCATCTCGTCGTCGTCCGGGGCAGTTTTGCCAAAAAACTGATTGACCTGCTGAACGGCGCTCTCAAGGCCGATCGAGTGATCCCCTATCTCGGTCCTGGTCTTCTGCAGCTTAACCCACCGGAATCCCCTGTACCTTGCACCCCTGAAGATGTCGCCGCGGCCCTCAACAAGCGGGCGCCTGCCCCTTCCAGGATTCGCACCAATATGTGGTCGGTCGCGCAGTTTATCGAGCAGCGCCGACATCGTCGGACTCTCCAAGCGTGGATGGCGGAGATATTCGCAGCCCCCGCCGAGCCGACCGTTCTTCACGCCTGGCTCGCAACCCTTCAACTGTCTGTCATCATCGACAGCTGGTACGATGGCGCCATGCGAGCAGCCCTTGCAGAGGCCGGCCAAACAGACGTTGTCGAGATACAAGGAACGACGCGCGCGACCGGAATCGGTAACATCTGGACGAGAACTTACGATTTGTCAGGAACAGAACTCGAGGCCGAACAAGTGGCTAGGACGGTGCTCTATGCGCCGCACGGCAGCGTCAGGCCGGCGGCAAACTTCCTCGTGGCTGATTCCGATTACGTCGAAGTCCTAACCGAAATTGATATCCAGACGCCGATCCCGGACGCGGTGAAGCAACGGCGCGTCAACCGGGGTTTTTTCTTCGTGGGCTGCCGCTTCAACGATCAGATGCTGCGCACATATGCCAGACAGCTGATGAAGCGCTCCACTGGCCCACATTTTGCGGTGATCGATTCGGCTACGCTGACCAGAAACGAACGTCGTTTCCTTGCCGAAGGCGCAATCACGGTCATCGACATGCCGATCCGCAACGCCGCGGCTCGCCTCGTCGGGGTCGATGCTAGCCAGGATTAATGGCCGGCGATTGCTGGTGAGTCGCTGCTTGCCTCCAAGGGCGAAAACTCAGTTGGGAATACATTCGTGAGCAGTAATGCTAGTGGCAGCACAACGTAGGCTCTGAATTCGTTGGGCCATGTGAAAGGGTCCGCTGCTGCGGGACGTGAGCACGTTGCGGCGGCATTACGCACATGATCTTGTGACCCCCGTGGCAAAAGAACTGAAGCGCCCGAGTCGCGACAACATATGCAGCGCTCAATGGCTTCGACAAAAATTCGGCACAGTTTCGACAGTTCGCATGCACCTCCAGGGTCAACGAGGTTGATTATGCCTGTTTATGTGGGTCGGCCACGCGAGCAGGAATTCCCACTACCTTTGCCCCGGCGGGAACATCTCGTGTGACCACGCAGCCAGCGCCTACCACTGCATTATCACCAATCGTGACGCCAGGCAGAATGATTGCTCCACCGCCGATCCAGACACGGCTGCCAATGTGAACAGGACGCCCGACCTGCAGGCCGGCCTGCCGCTGCTCGGCATCATGTGGATGATCGGCGGTATAAATCTGCACAGCAGGCCCAATTGCCGTTCCTTGCCCGATTTTGACCTCTACCACGTCAAGAATAACGCAGTTGAAGTTGATGTAGGCATTGGCTCCAATGCGGATATTGAATCCGTAGTCGCAAAAAAAGGGCGGACGGATGACCGTTCCGCGCCCAACCTCTCCCAGCCGCTCGGACAAAAGCTCATGCCAATGCCCCGTGGTCTGCCCCAGCGTATCATTGTACCGCTTGAGCCAAGCCCCGGTTGCCAACAGGTCAGCTTGGATCTCCGGATCCGCCGCATTGTAAAACTCGCCTGCGAGCATCTTTTCTTTTTGGCTACGCATCATAGTCTCCCGTCAGGTCGTGTCCCGTACAGTGATGCAGGAACGCACATCAAACTGCCTCGGCAACTTTGTAACTCGATCTTGCCGGGCGCGCGGTCGGTCACGAGCCGGGGCGACAGTTTCGTCTCGACCAACTTCCAAGAATTTGGATATCGGAGATCAACCGGTCGCAGGGGCCAATACCTGACGAAGTCGGCAACTGTCCAGCGGTCGAACTCACTTTCATGCCCATCTCAGATTGCGTGATATCGAGCGGTAAGCCATCAGCTAATGTATCGACCAGGTCCCGCCAGAGGATTACTCCTTTTTAGTTTGTCAGTCGCAGAGCCCCAGTACGACTGGTGGTAGAAAGCACACGGCCGGAATCTTGGCAGCGCTGTTCACACCCACTTCGTAAGCCTGGCCGATGGGCTCGGCGCCAGAGCACCAATGCTTGACCTGCTCCAGCTCTTGCTCGGCGGGTTGTTTCAGAGACGCTTGATCTCGATACCGCGTTTTCTCAGCACGTAGCCGATCTGGCGCGGGGTCAAACCGAGCAGGCGCGCCGCCTTTGCCTGCACCCAGCCACACTTTTCCATGGCAGCAATGACCGTATCGGCATCGGGCACCCTACCACGAGTCGTGGCAGGGCCTATCGGCGCTTGCCCGTCGCCGACGGGCGGGGCGGCACAGGCGGCGGAAGGCTCGATCGTAGTCGACTTCTCTGACGTCGGCTGTCCGTTCTTCCACAGCGCCGCGGCCAAGCACTGATCCGCGTAACAGGCAAAGTCAGTTCTGAGGATTGATGGACCCGTCGCCAGAACTGCCGTCCGTTGAACGCAGTTTTCGAGCTCTCGGATGTTACCTGGAAATTCGCAGTTCATTAGCACCTCAATCGCTTCGGGAGCGAAGGTCAGCGTGTGATCATTCTCAGTATTGAAATTCTTGAGAAACTGAGCGGCCAAGAGCGGAATATCACCTCGCCTTTCGCGCAATGCCGGCACGCGTAAAGTGACGACGTTGATGCGATAATAGAGGTCTTGCCGGAACTCCTTGCGTTGAACTGCCGTTTCCAAGTCCCTGTTCGTTGCGGCAATCACGCGAACATCAACTTTAATGGTGTGGTTGCTGCCGACGCGCTCAAACTCCTGCTCCTGCAGGACACGCAGCAGCTTAGCCTGGAACGAACCTGATATTTCGCCAATCTCGTCCAGAAACAATGTGCCTTTGTCGGCAGCCTCAAAGCGCCCCTTGCGCAAACTGCTCGCGTCGGTGAAGGCACCCTTCTCATGACCGAACAAGTCAGATTCCAGAAGCGTCTCGGTGAGCGCCGCGCAATTGACCTTGATGAAGGGCTGCTTGGCGCGAGGCGAGAGCTCGTGAATGGCTTTGGCAACCAGCTCCTTGCCGGTTCCGGATTCACCTCGCAACAGGACCGTAGTCTTCGCCTTGGCCACCTTGACAAGGTGCTCACGCAGCTTGCGCAGCGCCTGACTATCGCCAAGCATCTCCTTGCTGATCTTTTTACGTTCCATTTGGCAGCCCATCCCACTCCGCCACCCGCCGGTAGAACTGCACTGGACGGTGAGCTGTGTTGTATTTCGCCATCATCATTCTCGATCTCACCTTTGTTGCTTCGAAATTTCCGGCGCGCGGACCCCCTCGGCAAATGGCAATGGCGCCTGAGCATCGTTGTCTTTCACCAGGACGAGCGTCTTCTCCTCCGTGCGGGCGCCCGCAATATGCGCGCTTGTTTGCGCAGGCCTTTACTCGACCGGTCGCCGTTCTGTCCGGCTTCTGCCGCACCGCAGCCTGCAAACCCATCCTTGACAAGAAAGGAGGGGAGTCAATCGAGCTCTCCTTGCATTCGTGCAAGGAAAATTGTCAGTTTGATAGAATTCTATCAAAACGGCAGAAACGCCCCGCCCCCAATTTGGCTGTACCTGCGGCGTTCAGCTTACGTGACGACATGTGCGGACTTGTCCCAATTGCCGTCCGAGTTGTGCGGGAAACAGTAGCCGCTGCGCTGTTCGCTTCAACCGCGTGATGCCGCTGACAGTAGAGGCGGCGGCTCGTCGAGCGAGGCTTCATTGTTCGGCTACTAAAGCGGCTGTGCTTTGGTGGGAGTTGGTTTCGCCCAAGTTCTGGGCCTGGGGGCGTCTAGCCCGTTTCGCCGCACAGGCTCCTCCCACATCGTCGAGGCCGAGAAGGAGGGACCCCACAGCCCTCCCTGTATCACAATGCCCCGCCCCTCAAGCAGCTAGATACGACAGGTGACCTCGAATGAGGCGTCTTGCATGGCTTCTACACCTGCCTGAATGCCAGAACTGCGTTCGTACCGCCCATGGCGAAGGCGTTGCTCATGGCGACGCGCACCTTGCGCTCGCGCGGCACATTGGGTGTGATGTCGAGGTCGCAAGCGGGATCTGGCTCGCGATAGTTGGCGGTCGGCGGCACGACGTCCTCTTGGATTGCCATCACGCAGGCGATCATTTCAAGCGCGCTCGCTGCGCCGAGGCAATGCGCGTGCGTGGACTTGGTGGAAGAGATGGACATCGAATAAGCGTGGTTTCCAAACACACGCTTGATCGCCGCCGTTTCAGTCTGATCATTGCTCTTGGTACCGGTGCCGTGCGCGTTGAGGTAGTCGACGTCCTCGGCATTCAGCCCGGCATCGGCAAGGCAGGCGCGCATCGCCGACGCTGGCCCCTCGACAGATGGCGCGGCAATGTGGAAGGCATCGGCGGAAAGGCCGACGCCGGCGATCTCGGCAAGAATTGTGGCACCACGCCTCGTGGCATGCTCGTAGCTTTCCAGCACGGCCATGCCCGCACCCTCGCCCAGCACCAGGCCCTTCCTATCGGCGGAGAAGGGCCGGCAGGTATCGGGTGAAAGCACGCGCATTGCTTCCCATGCTTTCAGCACGCCCCATGCGAAGGGTGCGTCGCTGCCCCCGGAAACCATTACGTCGGCCCGGCCCAGCTTGATCTGGTCCACCGCCGAGGCGATCGCATGGTTGGCCGAGGCACATGCGGAGGTCACCCCGAAGACCGGCCCGCGCAAGCCGAGGCTCAAGCTAAGATGGACGGAAGCGGCGCTGGGCATCACCTTTACTCCAGTGAAGAGTTCAGCACGGATTGCGCTACCCAAAAGCAGTGAGCGGTAAGTTTGTTCTGTTGCGTACGAACCGGTAAATCCGACGCCCACTGTCGCGCCGAAGCGATGGGCATTCCCCTCGTCGCAGGAAAGTCCGGCCTGCCGCATGGCTTCGCGCGCTGCAAGCACGGCGAGCAAGCTGAAGCGGTCCATGGAGATGAGATGCCCCCGGTTGATGTCGTGCTGGGGCAGCGCCTTGATCTCAGCGCCGGTCATGCCCTCCAGGTCATGAAGCTCGGAATTGGCGATCGGGCCGATGGCGGAGCGGCCTTCGCGCATCTCTTTCCACATAGAGGCGGCCTCGGTGCCCAGTCCGCACAGGCCGCCCACTCCGGTGATAACGACGCGCCTGTCCATTCAAGCCTCCTTCGCAAGCAAGCCGCGGACGGCTTCCACGACGTCGCCGACATTCTTGAGATTGGACCAGGCATCGGCCGTGTTCATGTCGATCTTGATGCCGTAGGCCTGCTCCACATCCCAGAGGACGTCCGCCAAACCCAGCGAATCGAACCCGAGCGCGTCCAGTTCCGTGGCGATTGTTATCTCGCCGACGAATGACGCAGGCATTCCCTCACCGCTCTCCGACTCGGCGCGTTTCTTGATCAGGGCAATGACGTCCGTTGCGAATTGATCGGCCATTCTGTTTCCTGTCTTTCTTTCCCGCGTTTCGACCTGGACGCGGCTCAGTTCCTGAGGCGCGCCGCGTCGCGAAAGCCATCACGCTTGGGCAACTGACAAAACCCAATGCTCATAAAGCCGGATCAGGTCCGGCCGGTGTGTGGCGTAGGTGCAGTATGACGATGTGAGCCGCTACACGTGCGCGTCTCCCGGTCTGTCCATAGGCTCGGAAGAAGTCGGACAGTTTGACATGGCCGGTCAGTTGCAACTCCCTTTCCCAGCACTCCACTGCCCGGTAGAGCGCATGAAAAATCTCCTTTCGGGCGGTTTCTTAAGACGCTCGCCACGCCATGAGGCAGTGGGGGCATCGGTGTCCATCAGGTGCTTCTGCCCATGCAGGATTCCAGAACATTGATGAAATCGTTTGTTTCGATGAAAGGCATCCACACTTTGGATGGTTGACCACGCTTTTCAAAGATCGTGAACTACATCTCCTCGTTGTGCTCGACGCACTCCGGACAAGTAACCTCATGGGCGCGGCATGCAGGATTAACCGAGCCCAGCCGGTCATGAGTGCGGCCTTGCCGGGTCGGGCGATAGGCAGTCATGCCCTGCCCTTCCTGCGGGTCAAGCACTCCGAAAAAACATTTCCCCCATAAATGCTAGATCTTCCGTTGCCTTTTCGCGTCACAGGCCGTCAAACGCCCGGCCGTTCACAACAGTGATCCGGCAAGTGTTTGGCTGCGCGAGACGATGCTGCAGGGAGTCGTCCTGCATGGCACTTCGCTATGATGCTGCGGTGCCGTCTAACGGCGCCTCGTGCTTGAACGCACTGAACGGCCACCGCGATCAAAATCGATGGTTCGAGGACCGTTGATCATCACCCCGCCAGCCTCGATCTTGTTTGCCGCCACGAGAGCGACACAGAGACTGCTGGTGAAGATGCCCGCCTGCCCGCTATGTTCCGGATGGTTGACCATCCCGGATGGACCCATCGAGGGTGTCAAGGCGAGCATGAGCACAGGCGCGAACAGTTCACGGGCAGGCGCGACGGTGGCCGCAAAGCAACGTCGCGCCAGCATGCGATCTCAGCAGGATCGGCACCATCCTGTCAGGGAGCAATGCGAGTGGCTGGCTTAGCCGCTGCGACGCTGCCCGGCATCGCGTTCAATTGATCTGGCGCCTTAAATGCAGGAAGGCTTCGCGGCCGGTACGAGGCGCATCCCTCCTCCGAAGCAGCACGCCCAAGTATCATCACAAGCCCCGAGCGCCCGCGTTCGGCGATGTCCAATTTCCGACAATGTCGGAATACAGTCAGATCTGCTGGATTGACTTTAAATGGTTTTCTCATTTGGCACAGCGCATGCTGGTTATCCGGAAACACGTGACCGACCAACAAGAAGTCGCATGACACAACCGAAGCCATCCATGTCTGACGGGCTGCCCAGGATACCTACTGCGACCGCGCTTGCCCGGTGACGACCGCTCCGGCTCCGCCCGTTACCGACGAGGCAAAGTGACGGATTTCCTGCGTTTCAACGACATGGAGGTGGTTGTCATTCCCGCTGGGGGACAGACTCGGCCTGTTCAAGGCATTGCGCGAAGGCGGCAAGATGACGGCCACCCGTGCGCGAACTCAAGGAGCGCAGCCTGTATCGTGTATCAGGCAAATAGGCCGTCGGTCAGTGACCTTGACACAGGGGACATGCGCAAGGTCCTGAAGTTTGATGCAGCGATAGAAGGGTGCCAATGACAACAATAGCTTACAGGAACGGAACCATGGCTGGCGACGGCCGAGCCTTGGGTTTTGACTCAGTATCCGTCGGTGAGAAAACGAAGGTGTTTCGCTTATGCGACGGCACACTCATCGGCGTTTCCTCTTCGTCCTTGGGTATTCCAAAGGCCGTTCGAGACTGGGTTGAGAAGGGCATGGATGTTTCTGATATTCCTGTGCCGCGCAACGACGACAATTTTGAATTTGAGGCGCTGATAGTGCGCAAAAATGGGGAAGCCGTATTGTTGGACGGCAATTGGCTGCCAAGTGATCCCGTGAAAGGTGAATATTATGCCATCGGGAGCGGCAAGCAGTATGCTTTGGCCGCGCTGGTTTTGGGCAAGTCAGCTAAGGAAAGCGTCGAAGTTGCCGCGAAACTCGACGTTTGGACTGGTGGCACAGTCACTGCCATAACTCACTAAACCCGCCTTTCGGCGGGAGTGTGACAGTGCGAGCGTGGAAGTAGGGCGCCACCCCGGGGCACGTCGAGCCCTGTCATGTGAGCTGGTCCATAAGCGCGCGAAAGCGTCCAGTTGTGGCCAAAAGCACGATTTGCGACAGAACCGGCCCGCTTCTATGAGTATGGGCCGCTTTTTGCGGCCAGCGTGCTTGCCATCCTGCCGCCAGTGGCCGTCGCCTTCTTCTTCCAAGGTTACCTCGTCATGAAGTAGAGCACCACGATCTTGTCGGAGAGATCGGAAGGCGGACGGCCCTTCCGTCCGCGTCGGCCAGTTCGAAAGGCGGCGCGGCCTGCTCGTCGATCGCCTGGAAGAACCTCTCCGCGCTGTCCCTCATCTTGTCGAGATCGGCGCCCGGATGGTGGGCCAGCGCGGAGGTCCCGAGGATCAGCGCCAGAAATTGAATCGCAAGCGACGGTTTCGCTTTCATGGACAATGCATTCCGGTTGGGGGCGTTCGAGGGCTCCGCGGCTAGGATTGGTCTCACTGTGTCTGCTCCCGCTCCCGGCGGCTCATCTGCCTGATAGGCGCGTTCCCGCTCGGGCCATGTGCTTTTGATGAAGGCCAGAACGGCCCGGATCTCCTCGTCGGTGAGGACATTCCCGAAGCCCGGCATGTCGCTCTGGTAGCCGCCGCCGACGACCGCGGCCGGTCCCGGCGCCGGCATGCGTCCCGAAGGCAGCGGGCTTTCCAATCGCGCTGACCTTCGCCTGGCTAAAACCGTCTTGCCTAGCGCTATCGCCGCGGCCGGGGCGCGGCCATCCGGTTGGCGAGCCAAGGCAATGTCCAGACCAATCCGAGGCCTGCCGCGGCCACGCATCGATAAGAGGACCGACGCCCTTCTCCTTTGCCGCCGCTGGAGAACAGGTATTTGATCAGCGCGGCCGTCCCGAGGACGAGCACGACGACGACAAGCAGCCACACCAGGCCCGTGCCGAACATCATCATGCCGCTCATGCATTCCATCATCGAAGCCTCCTATTCCGTGGCGTAGATGCCGCCGGTCGCGTCAGACTTTCGGATTTCGAGAATCTCGAAGGGCGCTTCCTTCGTGCCACTCATGCCGGGGGAGCCCATCGGCATGCCGGGCAGCGTCATGCCCTTTGATGTCGGGCCGCTCGGTCAAGAGCTTGTTGACCGTGCCGACCGGCACATGGCCGCTCACCACATAGCCGTCGATGAACGAGAGAAGGCAGCCATCGGCTTCCGGCGGAATGCCCTCTTCGCGGCTCATGGCGAAAAGGTCGTGAGTCGGCCTTGACGGTGATTCCTGGAAGGCCGATTCCAAGGCGAGCTGGCTTGAAGGCCGCGGTCCGGATGGTCGACTAGGCAGCTTGGTTCCACGATCGCAATGCTTGATCGCTTCATTGCAGGCCATGGGCTCTCGCCCCCTCCTTTTGCCACACGAGGCGCCAGCTCACGTGTTGTTGTTGGCGTGCGCCCCGGCAACCGCTTTCACCAGCCGCTCCAGCGATCCCGCGCGCTCCAGCTCCGCAAAGAATGATGCGGCGTGACGCTACCCAGCCGGTGCTTCTCGGCCTTCCAATTAAACTGTCTCGACGAAAGAGCCGTCTCCGTTGCTCCGGTCTCGGTGTTGAGTTCTCTAAGGCTGCGCCACACCTTGGTCCCCACGCCGGCAAATGATCTCACTATGCAGCCCGTGCTCGCACGCTCTCAAACTAATTACCGCTGCTGCAACACGCCGCCTGGCGGCCTGCACCGAAAAGCCGACAGGGGTGCATCTGAATAGCCGTGAACCCAGGTCTCAAAGACCATCCGGCGCGACGAGCGGACGCACCGCACGTGTGACACCCGCCTTGTGGGGCAGGGTTGCCTTTCTCAATCCCGGCGTTGGTCGGCGTCCCAATGAGCAGCAAGCTATTATCGGCCGCCGAATCTTAGTGGCTTCGTCGAGAGCCTCAATCAACCAAGCGGCGAAAGCCCCGCTAGAGTCTCCGCCCGCCTGTCGCTATGAAGCAGTTGCAGCCAGCGCTGCTTCAGGCGCATGAACTCGCCCGATGCAATGATTTCCGTCGCCCTGGGTCTTTCGAAGGGCACTGTTTCTATTCCCTTCTTCTTCGGCGCGCGGCTTGATGCCGACATACGGTTTCTTGACCTGCCGCCTGAACTGGCTGCCGAAGCGGGTGCCCCGCCAGCGACCCCGACAATCCCCTGTTCCGCAACTGCTGAAGAGCCGACTGCGCTCGCATCCCGATATTGCGCAACGGCACTATGCCGACATTCTGGAGACCGCAGCCGCATGAGCCTCGAGATGTTCCGCCGACCGTCGACAAAGGCGTCCTCTCGCCTGCGTCCGCCATTTGTCAGTGCTCGATCTGATTGGGGAGACGCCGGTCGTCGAACTGAAGAGATTCGATACCGGCAGGTGTCGTCGCTTCGTCAAGATCGAAAGCCAGAATCCCGGCGGATCGATCAAGGATCGCATTGCGTTGTCGATGATCGTTAATGCCGAACAGCGTGGCACGCGCGGGGCGGTACAATCATCGAAGCGACCGCTGGCAACACAGGGCTCGGCCTGGCCATCTGGCGGCACGAAGCGCGTGATCGCGTGTCCAAAAGCTGACAGCGTCAGACAAATGTCAGGTTCATTACAACCAACATCTGGGCACTGACGAGGTTTTTCGAAGCAATGGGCGCTAACTGCGCGCTGAGCGCGTTGGCATGGCTTTTGAGACTGAGTGACTGTGACTGCACTCAATGGGGCAAGACGAGCGATGCGCTCCTCCCTGAACCCGTGTGCCGTCTCTGAGAGGAAACCAGCTCGTGCAGAAACCTTTGGAAATAGCTTTGGACCGCAACGTGGTATTGCAGATGGAGTCCCCGGCTCCTTCGATTAGAGTCGAGAACTGGCTGCATGGCGAGCCCCTCACGAGCTTTGAGCCCGGCAAGTGTACATAGTCGAATTTTGGGCAACTTGGTGCGGCCCATGTGTGGACGGGATGCCCCATCTGATCCAGCTGCAGGGCGTCGCCAGGCGCACCATCTGGACAGCAGGAACTGGACTATGGGCAAGGTAACAGGCTTTCTCGAAATCGACCGGCAGGTGCACAAGTACCAGCCGGCCTCCGACCGCATCCGGCATTTCCGCGAGTTCACGCTGCCGATGTCCGACAAAGAGGTCGAGAAACAGGCCGCGCGCTGCATGGATTGCGGCATTCCGTTCTGCCATGGGCCGACGGGCTGCCCGATCCACAACCAGATCCCGGACTGGAACGACCTCGTCTACAATGGCGACTGGGACAATGCGATCCGCAACCTGCATTCGACCAACAATTTCCCGGAGTTCACCGGCCGCATCTGCCCCGCACCTTGCGAGGAAGCCTGCACGCTGAACCTCGAGGACATCCCCGTCGCCATCAAGACGGTCGAGCAGGCGATCGCCGACAAGGCTTACGAGACCGGCCATATCAGGCCCTATCCGCCGGAGAAGAAGACCGGCAAGCGCGTCGCCGTCATCGGCTCCGGCCCGGCCGGCATGTCGGCTGCCCAGCAGCTCGGCCGCGCCGGCCACGACGTCCATGTCTATGAGCGCGAGAGCCGGCCCGGCGGGTTGATGCGTTACGGCATTCCCGACTTCAAGATCGAGAAGCACTATATCGACCGGCGCATCGAGCAGATGCAGGGCGAGGGCGTCACCTTCCATTGCGGCGTCAATGTCGGCGTCGACAAGCCGGTTGCCGAGCTGCTCGCCGAACATGACGCCGTGCTTTATTGCGGCGGTTCCGAAACGCCGCGCGCGGCCGGCATTCCCGGCGACGATCTCGGCGGCGTGCATGACGCGATGCCCTATCTGGTGCAGCAGAACAGGCGTGTCGGCGGCGAACCGATCCAGTCGGTGGCGTGGCCGTCGCATCCGATCCTCGCCGGCGGCCAGCATGTCGTCGTCGTCGGCGGCGGCGACACTGCCTCCGACTGCGTCGGCACCGCCTTCCGCCAGGGCGCGGTGCGCGTCACCCAGCTCGACATCCGGCCGCAGCCGCCGGAAAAGGAAGACAAGCTGTCGGTCTGGCCATACTGGGCGACCAAGATGCGCACGTCATCCTCGCAGGCCGAAGGCGCCGAGCGCGAATTCCAGGTGGCGACGCTTGAATTCATCGGCGAAAACGGCCAGCTGACCGGGGTCAAATGCTGCGAAGTCGACGAAAAGCGCAAGCCGATCGCCGGCACCGAATTCGTCATCCGCGCCGATCTCGCGTTCATCGCCATCGGCTTTGCCGGGCCAGCCGCTCGCGGGCCGGTGTCGGAACTGGCCGGCCAGATGAAGATCGCCATTGACAGCCGCCGCTCGAAGAATGTCGAGGCCAATGACCGGGACTACAGGACCAGCGTCGAAAAGCTCTATGCGGCGGGCGACGTGCGGCGCGGCCAGTCGCTGGTCGTCTGGGCGATCCGCGAGGGCCGCCAGGCGGCGCGCGCCATCGATGAGGCGCTGATGGGATCGAGCGTGCTGCCGCGCTGAGTCCGTCTCGAGACCCTACTTGTGCGGCCACCTGAAGGCGCTTTCCGCCCTTCCGCTGCCCCGGGCAGCTTACGGACTGATCGCCGTGGTCGTTTCGGTTGTGGCCCCGGCCGCAGGCTGCCGCCTTGGCGGCCAAGAAAAATCGTCGGCGCGGCCGGGCGCAGCAGCGGGCGCCTTGCCCTCGACGACGAATTTTTCACCGGGCCCGTCCGGCTTGGCCGGCGCTGCGGCACCGAGAAGTTCCGAACCGCCGTCGAGTGCCGGTGATTGCGAGTCGGCGTCGGTAGCCGGGTCGGCGGCCTCAGTCTTTTCCTTCGAGGGTGGACTACGTTACTGGCCAGTACCGGCAACGCATCGAAGGAACTTTACAATCATAAAGGTACGTCACTGGTCTCGCGGCTCACCTATGACGATCTAGACGCGCATTCGAGTCCACAATCCGACTGGCATTTTCGTAAAGGCCTCCTCGGTGCGGGCGGCATCAGGGAGGATTTTCTCATGACGAGGACTTCTTACGGAAATGGGGGGCTACTCAAACACATTCAGTGATCAGCGCGGGGGCGGCGTCAGCTATTTCACCGCCGATCTTGGATATAATTTCTTGAACTCACCGCGCTACCGCATCGGTGCTTTTGTTGGCAACAATTTCTGGCACGAGAGCTACGATGCTTTCGGTTGCACGCAGCAGGCGACCAACTGGGGAACCTGTGTGCCAACCGTCCCACCTACGTCAACCTCTCAGCCAGGACAACGATTGGCATTCGCTGCGACTCGGCTTGGCCGGGCAGACGCAACTCACCGAGCGACTCAGCCTTTCTGGTGACGTGGCGTTCCTCTTCACGCGGCTCGACGGCAAAGAGCAGCACCACATGCGCCCAAGATCAAGCTAATTCCCGAAGACGGCGATGGGCATGGCGTCCAGCTCGAGGCGGTGTTGCGGCCGTGGCGAATAACGGCACCGCTCATTTCGAAGAGGCAATGGGCGGTCGTGGTTCCCCGCAGGCCGACGATTGGAAGGCAAAGCGCTACGGCGTTTTCGTGCAGGCTAGCATCAAGTTCAACTGAGAGAGCAAGAACCGAGGAGAGCGGCGATGCCACTCCAGCTCATTACGATCATTGGATCAACAGAAGGAAGTTTTCCGAAGAGTTTTGCAAGCGTGCGCAAAGTCGCCAGACAAAGTTCTCTCGGTCCATAGTGTACGTGCCGTCACGCCCGTTCTCGACATGGTTGAATGATACGTCCCGCGCGATCGATCAAAGTCGTTTTTCATTGGTTTTCCGGAAATCGCGGGGAGCACAGCGTGCTGTGACCCTCGCCTGCTGGTTTTCTGTCAACGCGCAGATGAGGGAGAATGAGCGTACAGCAAAAATCATCAGTGCTGTCGCTTTCGCCAAAGCCCGCCGCAGCTAAACGGGGTCCCACGCCCGGTAGCGCCCCCTGCCGGTCACCTCACGGATGCCGAGTTCGGCACCAGCCCGAGCGCAGCGCGCTGGCTAATTTTCAGCTCGGCCGCGACCAGACCTGCCGACACCAGCGGCCGCGCCAGCACCAGCTCGATCAGCGCCGGCAGGCTCGAGTTTTTGCGCCGGTTCCTGAGCCGGCGCTCCATCTGGCTTTTGGCCAGCGCCTGGATGATTGCAAGGCTGAAACAGTCGATGGAACGCCCCTCCAGCGAAGCCGAACCGGACGAGGCGCGCGCGCCAGGTCCTTCGGCTGCCATCGGCACGCTGGGTTTAAGTGCTTGGGGTGACACGGCGTGATCTCCGCCGTTGGCGGGAACAGGGCAGTGCAATAGTACTGCCCTGTTCCTTTTGATCAGAGGCCAGTGCGGATTTCTTCGGCAAGCGCCCTCAACGTCGTCTCGACGTCATCGCCGTTTACCATCTTCTGCATCGCCACGGCCCATGCGTTCATGGCTTCGCCGAAGCCGACACGCGGTGTGAAAGCCAGCGCGGCTTGGTCCTGTATCTTTTTGAAGCTGTCAACGAAGTTGTTGAACTCGGGCTGCGAAGCGTACTTAGTCCAGGTGTCGTCTGCCAGGTCGACGTGCGCGGCGGATTGACGAGCTGGCCAGCAAGGGCACCCTTGAGCGCCACCTGCTTGGAGGTGGCCCACGGGATGAACAGCCAGGCCGTGCCCTTCTTTTCGGAAGCCGCGTTCATGGCGAGAGCCCAGATCCAGATGTCAGACTCCAAGCTCGTGGCGCTCGGTGCGTGCAGCGGCGGAGCGAAGGCGATCTTGCCGGATGCCGGCTTCCCCGCAACATCGTTCCAGAAGCCGAACATATTTGAGTCGATCGTCATCGCGCTGCGGCCGGACGCGAAGGAAGGAGCCGCGCACTTCTTGATCATGTCCACGTAATGTAGTCGTATCCAGCATCGGTAAGCTTCCAATCGCTCAGGTATTTGTCCAGCGGCTCCAGGGCGCCACTCGGAGCGAGGTCCTACGCGGGCTGAATGCCAGTGCCGAACACATCCCATGCTGGCGACTTCGTCGTCAGTTGGATCGTCATCTTGTTCCAGTAAGAATCGTCTGGGTAGAGTTCCGGCGTGACCTTGATGCCGGGTCAGCTTCTCGAACTCCGGAAATTGCGCAGCGAGAGCATCCGCATAGGGGTGGATGTCGTAGGCCCAAGTTATGCTGGTCCCTTCGAATTGACGCCAGTTCACGGTGTCGGCAGCGGCCGAATTAGTGAGCGATGCCGAGACGGCAAAAAACGCCAAGTCAAAAGCAAGCTGTTTGCGAAGCGACGCGCACCTGTAACGAGTACGGGGAATGAGCGACCCATGTAATCCTCCCTGGGGCATTTTGCCAATTTTTGGGTCCACTCCTCCATCCCGAGTTCGCTCATAGCCACAATAAGCGGTTTCCAACGAGCTCGCTCTGAATGCACCAGGCCAACTGGGTAAAAACGGGTAACCGGCACTAAAAGGCGTTGTAGTATCGCCACCAGAAATACTGCTCCGTGGTGCTGGCCTTTGCCTGGGGGCGCAACACGGCAACTACCCGCTCAAAACGGTTGGTCCTCTACCTCTTATTCACCGTCGCTTTCCTCGCGGCCTAACCCGGCCGGAATATCCGTTGCCAGAAAAAGGCCTCGCGGCCGGTTCGAGGCTCATCCCTCCTCCGAAGCAGCACGCTCAAGTATCGTCACAAGCCCCGAGCGCTTCGCGTTCGGCGATGTCCAAATTCCGACAATGTCGGATACAGTCAGATCTACTGGATTGCGTTTGAATGGTTTTCTCATTTGGCACAGTACATGCGGGTCATCCGCAAAACACGTGACCGACCAACAAGAGTTCGCATGATCACCTTACCACAACATACAGCCGCCGCGGAACAATCACTTGGCCCCTGATCGCCCACCCCGGCACCACAACCGGAGTCATCGATGTTCTGACAGGCTGCCCAAGGATACCTGCTGCAACAGGGCTTGCCCTGGTGACGACCACTCCGGCTCCGCCGGTTACCGACGAGGGCAAAGTGACGGATTTCCTGCTTTTCAACGGCATGGAGGTGGCTGTCATTCCCGACCACCGCGCCGGTCGTCACCCATATGGTCTGGTGCAGGATCGGCAGCGCGGAATGAGCCGCCGGGGATATCTGCATGTCTTCGAGCATCTGATGCTCAAGGCGCCTCATGACGAGCACGGCTCCGTCGCCTGGAGAGATTGAACCCAAAGGGAGATTCAGATGTCTGAAGCGAATCAGGAAAAGTTGGACGCATTCTTGGGGAAAATGGTCGGCGATCTCGGTGCGATCGCAACGGGCGCGGGAGTCCTGCTGGGGGACAGACTCGGCCTGTTCAAGGCATTGCGCGAAGGCGGCAAGATGACGGCCGCCGAACTTTCGACACGCACCGGCACCCAGGAACGCCTCGTAAGGGAATGGCTTTCCGGGCAGGCGGCGGCGGGTTACGTCGACTACGATGAAGCGAGCGACAAATTCTATCTCAACGCCGAGCAAGAGCTGGTGTTCGCTGATGAAGACAGCCCGGCCTTCATGGCAGGCGCATTCGAGTTCCTGTCCGCGCTGTGGCTCGATGAAGAAAAGGTGAGGCAGGCATTCCAGTCCGGCAAGGGCGTCGGGTGGCACGATCATAGCGCGTGTCTGTTTCGCGGTACGGAACGGTTCTTCCGTCCAGGCTACAATGCCAATCTGATCGACTCCTGGCTGCCGGCCTTGGAGGGCGTCGTCGAGAAGCTCGAACGCGGCGTGGACGTCGCGGATGTTGGATGCGGTCATGGTGCATCGACCGTGCTCATGGCACAGGCCTTCCCCAATTCGCGCTTCGTCGGCTTCGACTATCATGCCCCTTCGATTGAGCGCGCCCGCAAGGCGGCCGAGGTAGCCGGCGTCGGCGTTAACACGCGGTTCGACGTGGCGGCCGCCAAGAGCTATCCCGGAACCTATGACCTCGTCACATTCTTCGATTGCCTTCACGACATGGGCGACCCGACGGGCGCCGCCACCCATGTCCACGGATCGCTCAAGCCGGACGGCACGTGGATGATCGTCGAGCCGTTCGCGCATGATCATCTGGCGGCGAACCTCAATCCCGTCGGCCGCGTTTACTATGCCGCTTCCACTTTCGTGTGCACGCCCGCATCCGTGTCGCAGGAAGTCGGGCTCGCGCTTGGAGCCCAGGCCGGTGAGGCGAGGCTGCGCAAGGTTGTGACCGGCGGCGGCTTCAAGCGATTGCGTCGCGCCGCGGAGACACCGTTCAACATGGTGCTGGAGGCCCGCCCTTAGCGTGGCCGTCGCCAGAAATTGCAGCTCATCGCATTTGATGAAGATCACCGCCAAAAATCCGGACGCATCGGGCACATTTTCAAGGCGTCTGGGTTCACGCAGAGGTCGCTGCCGAGTTGTGTGCCAAGAGTCCCATACGTTGCGGCTCAGAAAGGACCCCACGCACGGCGACGAACATGCCCATAGCGATGGCCGCTATAATCACATATGTCCACCATGGCGCGTTCACAAAGCTGGTAAGCCACGTCGCACCGAACGCGCTTACGACAAAAACGAGAGCCTCGATAAAAAGACTGAGCCTGTACACATTCAGTCGTCTCATCCTCATACCACCCATCCAAAGACTGAGCTTGTTGCGCTACTGCGACAGAGCCTAACATATTGGAGAGTGCTCACTAGTCGACCGTGAACAATCCGAGCCCTAAGCGGCGACCGGCTTCGGCCGGATTTGAAGCAGGGCAATCAAGAGCGACAAAAACCCCTTCAGCCACCTGAGCAGGAGGGAGAAGTTGTAGCCGGCGGCGGCCAGGATGGCGTTGAGGGTGTCGCCCTGCTGGCCGGCGAGGTAGTTGCGGCCCATTCTGTGTTCGCTCTTGATGTGGCCGATGACGGGCTCGACCGCCGACCGCCGTCGCATCTGGCGCTTGATGGCTGGGGTGACGCGGCGTTTCTGGCCCGCGGTGAAGACCCTGAGCTTGTGGCTCTGCGGTGCGTTGTGGCCGCGATAGCCGGCGTCGGCGAGGATGCGGCCGATCTCGTTGCCGATGGTCTTTTCCATGTCGGGGATGACGCTTGCCAGCGTGTGGCCGTCATAGGGATTGCCGGGCAGTGCTTTTGCATGCAGGGCGAACTGGCCGCCCCTGGAGCGCTTCAGCGTGGTGGCCACCGACACCTTCACCCCGAACTCGTAGGGCGCATGCGCCTTGCCCTTGCCGATGCATTCCACCTCGTGTGCGTGCAGGCTGTAGATCTTGCGGCCGCGCTGGCGCTGGCGTTGCTCGAGAACGGTGGCGGCCTGGTAGAGCGGCCATTTGAACAGCGTCCAGCCCCTGATCGCCGGCGATCTGGCGACCAATGTCGCGAATGGTCCGGCCGAGATAGGTCTTGAGCTTGCGTAGCGCCTTGTTGGCCCGCTTGAACTGCTTGGCGTGGGCATAGCGCTGGTGGCTGATCAGCGCCAGCTTGCCGACCCGCACATAACTCTGGCGCAAATGGAGACCCGTCCTCTTGGCCAGCCGCACCAGCCGTTCGCGTGCCCGATGGATGAGCTTGGCGTCGGTCGGGAACATGACGTTCTTCGGCTGCACGGTGGTGTCGACGATCACCTGGCGCGTGTCGGCCGGTTTCATCGCCCCGGTCTTGACCGCGAGGCTGAGGCTCTCCTGCAACAGCACCATAATCCGCTCCTCGCCCATACGGCTGCGCCAACGCGTCATCGAGGAGCGGTCGAACGGCAGCGTATGGCAAAAGAACGTCTCGCCGGTGAGATACTGGAAATAAGGGTTCTCCACCCAGCGCTCGCACAGCACCTCATCCGACAGGTTGAAGGTGTGCTTGAGGATCGCCAGCCCCGCCATCAGCCGGGTCGGCAGCGGCGGCATGCCGGGGCCGTCCGAATAGACGG
>NZ_JANIFC010000021.1:0-44606 GCF_024518615.1 Mesorhizobium sp. SEMIA396 | reverse complement strand
TAGCGAGGATTTGACCGCCTCAGCCGGTTTCGGAGACGCGGCTCTGGCCGGAGCCCGCACATGACAGGCCACGACGCGCCCGTCTGCCATTGGAACCAAAGGGGGGACTTCGTTGCGGCAGCGCTCGGGCTCCTAACTCGCCGCGAGGTTACCACTGTTGACAATCTAAGAATGCAAACAATCACTAAAGTTATTTTAAAGTTTTTTGAAGCCTTTCTTCCGGAGGGTGGGGCTTCTGATGCGAGAGTGCGACCGAAGTTGGTCGGTGATCCTGTTGCGCGACAGTCGCCCCGGCCAAAACGCTCTGCTCGTCGGCAGACTGAGCACCAGAAAACCCACGCCCCCTAGCCGATTGCCCGTGAGGCGATCCTGCACAGGTAAAAGAATCAGTACCTCACCGCCCCTCTTCCGCCGCTAGGGGCTGCTCATCGATCTATGATGGACCAATCGATCAGGTCGACCGAACGCTGAAGTATCGCCTTGGCCAGAATCGGACTGGGTGAAGCGGCAATGACGTGTCCCATGCGGTCTCTCCAATCGCCTCTCCTAACAATCAGGTCCTTGGATGCAACGTACAGTTCAACTTCTACAACACCTGGTATAGCAGCCGCTAATTTGTCGCCTTCGATCCAATCGAGAATGCCGTCGCGATCCGGAACGAGGATCCGTGTGGCCACGGTGTGCGAATGCCTACTGCGCAAGTCCCATTCGTTGCCGATGACGAGCTTGATATGTTCCGCGACGAGATCGACACCATAGGCTAGCCGGACTATCCGAGGAGTGATACCCTCCGCTAGACGCGGATTGACTTCAATGACGACTGGGCCACGGTTTGTCCACCTGAATTCTATATTTGCCGGTCCCCATCCAAGTCCGAGAGCCTCCAGACAGCTCAGCGAAACGTCGGCTATACAATTGCGTTCATCATCGCTGAGCAGGGCCGGAAAGATGCTCTCACGAAACACGAAATGTGGGGGGGCTTCGAACTCAGCGGCAGTAACACCAACTACTGACTTGCCCATTATCTCGGCTTCGTAGTATGGACCTTCTGCGAATTGTTCGACAAGCATCCTACGGGGGGGGCGCGAAATTCGCTTCCCGCTGCCCAACAAGTATGTTGTATGTTGCGTTAGCTCATCAAGGTTGCGGCACAATCTGACACCGGTGCTACCGTTGCCGACAGCTGGCTTAAGAACTACCGGCAGCCCAATCTCTGCGGCAGCGCTTTCTACCTCCGTCGCATCTGCTGCCAATCGATAAAGGGGAATGGGAACGCCAGCCTCCTCGAGGATCTGACGTTGAGTGAACTTGTCGCAGCATCGTTCAACAGACTCGGGATTCGGCCCCGGGAGACCGAAATGTCGGCAGAGCCTACCAACTGTCACATATACAATCTCCCCGCGGCTCACAAAGCCAGTAATTCCAGCAATGTCATAGGTAGTACCTAGTCGTGAGCACTCATGAACCAGCGCATTGATGTCGTCTGTATCGACGCGGACGGCATCATTCCCTTCCGCAGCAAGATATGTGTACTTAGCTGGATCAGCCGATAGTGTGACTGGATGAAGGCCAAGACGCTTGGCTGCTTGCATATAAAGAGGTCCGTTGCTTGAACCTTCGATCAGGATGAGCGCTCTTGCCATTGCTATTGACCCTCGGATAAGTGCGACACGGCGGCCCGAGCGAATTCAACCAACTGTGGGCCTGCGGTGAGGTAGCATTTTCGAGGACGTTTATTTGCAAAGAGATGGTAAAGTTACTTGAAGATATTGTTTCAATGTGGCTGAGCCAATTCACCCGCCGCCCGCCTTTCGACCAGGAAGCCCCGAGACGAAAACACGGAGGGTATCCAACCCGCGGACGAGAGTCTGGTCAACCGTCGTCTCTGAGCTCCATCCCCGACCGTGTGCAGTTCCAGCCAGTCCGACTGCTTTGCCGCCATGACGCTGGCCAACAAAGGTGGATCTGGGCCATACTGACGTCGTTAGTCGCATCATAAGCGCGCTGACCGAAGCGGGCTTCTCTAATTGCGATTGGTCTAGCGTTCTGTACCCACGCCTCGGGAACGAAGCCAAGGCAACGCGCACCGTCGAGTTGGCCGCCTCCTGTGGGCACGTCGTTGACGAGCCTCGGCCCAGTCCGCTGTACACCGGGGCTGGGCCACGGTGGGAAACTCACTATTTACGCGCGAGATGGCCGCCACGACCACGGGTAGCTTCCCACCACCTACGATAGAGAGCGAGAGCGGGATCTACGCGCCTCAGTCGCAGCGGCCTGAACTTAGCGTTATGCCAGGGTCAGCTACGCCTTGGCTCCGGCTCGAGGGGGTTGTTGCTGGGAGCGATTCGCGACATTATCTGGAAGGCGCATCGAATGTGCCATCGGCGGACGCGAAAATCTTGATCCGAAGCCTGGCGGAGCGCCGAGGTGCATCTCGCGAGTGTACATGCGCACAAATCTTTACAATAGATTCACGGAACTTTTGCGCTGACGCTGGTACTCTTCAGCACGAGCATGACAAAAGAACGCGAAAAAGGTGACACCGATTAACGCTCGTGACTTGGCCATCACCGAGAGGCAATACCAAATGACAAATAGAGCGCTCATTCTGCTAGAAGGCCACAGGAGCATCGGTCTGCCCTACGTGAAAGCGGCCCAGAGTCTTGGGCTTCATACAATTACCTTGTCGGCTGATCCAGCTCAGTACACATATCTTGCTGCGGAAGGGATTGATGCCGTCCGCGTCGATACAGACGACATCGATGCGCTGGTTCATGAATGTTCCCGACTAGGTACTACCTATGACATTCGTGGTATCACTGGCTTCTCGGGGCTCGACGAGTCGATCTATGCGACAGTTGGCAAGCTTTGTCGGCATTTCGGTCTTCCGGGACCGAACCCCGCATCGGTTGAACGATGCTGCGACAAGTTCACTCAACGTCAGCTTCTAGCGGAGGCTGGGATTGCTATGCCTGCTTACCGCTTGGCAGTGGATGCTATGGAGGTAGAAAGCGCTGCCGCAGAGATTGGGCTGCCGGTAGTTCTTAAGCCAGCCGTCGGCAGCGGGAGCTGCGGTGTCCGATTGTGCCGCAACCTCGATGAGTTAGCCAAACATACGACCTACCTGTTGGGCGAAAAGTACCTTTGCCAGTCAACCCCAAAATTACTCGTCGAAGAATTCGCGAACGGAGCCCAGTATAGCTCTTACACAATGGGTAACGACGTCATCGGAATTTGCGCCGCTAGCTTCGGACCCCTACCCCATTTCGTCTATCGCCATTTCTCCTTTCCGGCCCTGCTGACAGAAGAAGAGCACAAACTGATCGCCAGTGTTTCGTTGAGTTGTTTGCGAATTCTCGACCTTGACTGGGGTCCAGCGCATATCGAATTTCGATGGACGAAGCGTGGTCTAATGGTCATTGAAGTTAATCCGCGTCTCCCAGGTGGGACCACCCCTCGGCTGGTTCAGTTGGCCTACGGCATCGACCTCATCACCGAGCACATCAAGCTTGCTATCGGCGAGGAATGGGATTTGCGCAAATGGCATTCGAATTTTGCGGCCGCGCGATTCCTCGTTCCTGATCGCGAGGGCATGTTTGCCTCAATGAATGTCGACAGGGCCACTGCTATACCAGGTGTCGCCGAGGTGAAATTATACGTCGAACCCAAAACTCCGATCATCAGGAAAGGAGATTACCGAGATACCATCGGACATGTCATCGCTGTGTCGGCCTGCCCAACTCAAACGGAGACAGCACTTCAGCGTGCAATCGACTCGATGGAGTGGTCGATTACCCCATTTCAGCAACATGGCCAACGGGAGTAATTTGCGACCGTTCGTCAAAAGGGCCACTAAATGTAGTCTCGGAGCGAAACGGATGTCTTGCCTTGGTTGGTGCTCGTTCCATCGGGGCAGGGGTATTCGAAAGCATGCCAGAGGCGTTTTGTCATTTGCGATGGCCTCCTTGATCAATGGCACGGCCGAACCGCCGGCGTCGGGCGTCTTGACCTAAATGCCGTTGTCGGTGAGCACGGGTGTGGATCCGATAGGGAACGGCCATGTACAAGAGTAGCAAGAAGTCTCTTGAGAGGGCGGGGGTGTCCTTCCCATACAATTCGAGGACGAGCTTCGAGGTGCGATCCGCTGCTGCCCGCCCTAAACTGCCCTTCCTAGGGTTGGTGGCTCGGACGGTAGGAGCCTGGTCGTCACAACAAGAGGGCGAGCCGTGGCAGACTATAGGGAAGCATTTGCCGCTTCGATGTTGCGAAGCGGAGGAATGAGGTTCGGTTGTTCGGCGAGGTCGACGCATCTCCTAGACGGATCGCTGCATTATCCAAGGGTGCCATTGGATCCACTTCACCTAGGCAGCCCAACCGGCTTTGGCCTCTACCGGGCTGATCCGTTCCTTCGGCCATCAATGAACCGCGGTCGCGCGCCGCTGGTCCTAAGGAAGTAGGAGATCAGATGAGGACAAACGGGGATGCTCTTTCATTGGCAAGGCTGCTCCGCGCCGGCGAACTGACGGCGGTATGGGTTGCCGTGAAGCAAAGCGCGATCTCGTTCGCGCCGCCCGCCGCGGCCGAGACACCGCAGCTCCATTGCCAGCAGTGAGCGCCTTCATGCTCAAGCATGATGCGCCGCGCGTGTTCGGCGTGTCGGCCAAAGATCGTGGTTCGCTGGTCAGGACGTGGACCCTAGCCTTGCGCCGCCAGCGGTGACCGGCACCATCGCTTTGGAGGTCGGCGCCTCGCTCCACCTCTTCAGGTGTCTACTAAGGCCTGTTGAATTCATCGTCAGTTTATGACGGCGGCTGCGAGAGGGTGATTGCGTTGCAGCATTGGTCGGTTTTGTCAGCTCGCGCGGCGGATACGCTTGAGGTCCTTGAGCTTGCAGAAGACGTTCTCGATCAGATGACGACATATAGAGTTCGAGATCGAGTGGCAGAGGCAAGGCGCGCCTCGATGCTGCGAGATGACGATCTTGGCGCGCGTTCGTTCAGATCGGCAATAACGGTGTTGCTGTCGAAAATCGGCAATCGGCTCGCCGAAGGCTATGCCGTCTATTAGCGGGTGACGCCCACCGCATGTAAACGATGTCCTGGCAGGAGAACGAAGCGGACGAGATGCCGAGCGCATCGGTGAGCGCATAGTCATGCCGCCTTTGGAGCGGTCTACGGCTTGGCTAAGGGTCGCCCTTTTGAGACCTGTGGTTGCGTCGATCATGGCGAACTCATGTTAGGCTAGTCCAACAGACCTCTAACAGCCCAACGGAACATCGGCTTTGACCCAATCGCGGTGAAGACGGTGTTCCAACTTCAGAAAGAGGCTGGAAGGCCACGCCACGGACTTCCCGTGCGCACGATCAAAGCGCGGCCTTTATATATTTAGTCGAAACTACAGTCCCATTCTTCGATAAACTGAGATATGCCGTTTGGACCTATCCGTGAACGCACCGCCCGCCCAATCGCCCCAGCGTTCCACCAGTTCTAGCCCTGCGCATTGGGCCATGCTATCGAGCTCCTGATGATAAACGTAACGAACGCGCTCTGGCAATCGCCGGACAGACGTACCAGAAAACCAAAACAGGTTTGAAATCAAATTCTGGTTGAGCGAATCGTGAGCTTCCGCCTTGACGAAGGTATTCTCGGAATCCACGGTTGTGGTAGTCATAGTAACCTTTATACCCCCAAGGAAGCCATCTAATATTGGCACGCGCACCTCTATTACCAAAGCCCCAGCTTCATCAAGAGCCTGCGCCGCACATTTCAGGCAGGATATTTGGTCTTCGCGCTTTAATAGCAGGGTCAGAGTACCATATACAGAATAGATCAGATTGTATCTCTTAACAGAATTGAAATCGACAATACTCCCTTTCCACGCTTTGATAAGATCTGTGCGGTCGGCGAGAAGCTTCAACATGGCGCCCGAATTGTCGATACCTTCGACCTTTACACCACGTTCGCTCAACGGCACAGCCACGCGTCCGTTTCCTATGCCAAGTTCAAGAGCAATCCCTCCACAGGAAAACCGCTCTAAGAAAGCGGCAGTTTCGTCTGCCTCTCCGGTCTTACCTTGCATTGTCGTATATATTTCATAAACGTCTGCCCAATTCTCGTCATAGTTCGTCGCATCACACATCGTGTGTCCTCGTTATGCTTGATGTTCTATTCTCACTGTGCGCGCTTTTTAACTGCGGCATAAGATTTTGCCGCCATATACTTTTGCCCACTTACGCGGACGAGCCCAAAGTGACCGGCGCTGGAGGAAGCCGGTCAGTCCCGCTTCAGGTCCACCAGAGAACAAGATCTGGCCGCGCAAATCCGAAAAAGCAATTCAGCAGCACGCGACGCTTTCCGTTGCCTGATTGACCGGTAACCCCGTGAACGAAGCCGCCATCGATTAGGGCGATATCCCCAGTTTTGAGCTCGAACTCGCGGCAAGGGACGGCCTCCAGATAGGCTGCCGAATAGGGGTATCCAGTGGTCTCCACACCTTGCGATATCCGGTCCGCAACCGTCGGCTTGTGGCTCCAGAGCTTCAGATTGCCGCCTTCCTCAGGCATGCTGGGATAGAGGTTGAGCGCTGCGACCGTATTGTGCGCCACCGCAGAAAGCTCGTAATCATCGCCAGCACGTAAGACTTGAGCGACGTCGTCGTGGGGATCCAAGGAAAACGTGCCTGTGCCCGACCAACTGAGGCCGCGACAAACATTGGCCTGGCCGTGTTCGGAACGCGCCAGCCGCAATTCGATGCCCTGGTTGTGAAGCTCTCGCTTCAACGCCCCGAATACCGCTCGAACCGGGTCAACCAAATTCTTAAAAAGGGCATCGACGTACGGCCGCGCGTTTTCGGCGTCTGCGAAATAGGTGGCTGCATCCTTTCTGTAGTGAGATGCGCCGACATATTGTCCGGGCACACCATCTTTACGCTCTCTGAGACCGGAGCTTCCAATAAAGTTCGTAGTGATCTCCTCGGCTACTTCGGTGCTGAAAGCTTGCTTGATGTGCAGAGCGGTGAGCTCACCTTTCAGGACCGAGATGATTTCCGCAGTGTTGATCGAGCCGGTCCGTTCTTTGATCGAAACCGGCGAGATGGCTGGCACTTGAGACATCTGACTAGGCATTGTCTTGCTCCTGTAGTGCGTGTTCAAGGATGGTGATGCCACGATCGAGTTCGGCATCGGTGATGGTTATCGGTGGGAGGACTTTGATAACGTCGCGATTTGGCCCCGAGGATTCGATAAGAAGGCCATTTTCGAATGCGACATCGTGCACGCGGCCGACAACTGCCGGTGAACGGCATTTCAGGCCGGCCATCAGACCGCGGCCGCGCTTCTGTTCGATGTACCTCGGAAATTTCGCAACCAGGCGATCGAGGTGCGTTTGCAGCCTGACGGCTGTCCGCTCGACACCTGCAGTAAATTTCCTATCCGACCACATCTTGCACATGGCTCCTGCCGTCACGAAGGCGAAATTGTTGCCTCTGAAGGTCCCGCTATGTTCTCCGGGCTTCCATACGTCCAAGTCGGGTCGAATCAGAACGATGGACAGCGGACTACCTGAACCGCTTAGTGACTTGGAAAGACACACAATATCCGGTTCGATTTTCGCGGACTCGAATGAGAAGAAATCGCCAGTTCGGCCCGCACCCGCCTGAATATCGTCGACGATAAAAACAATGCCGTGAGTACGGCAAATGCGCTGAATTTCCATGAGCCAAGCTGCAGACGCGGCGTTCATGCCGCCTTCCGCCTGGATGGTCTCCAGAATGATTGCGGCAGGCTTTTCTATGCCGCTCCCCGGGTCGCTCAAAACGCTGTCGATGTAACTGGCGGAATCGAAAGCTTGGCTCGGATAGCCGTCATAGGGAACACGGATCACATCGTGGCGAGCGACGCCTCCCAGTTCCCTGGTTGAGGCCGAGCCCGACACCGCTAGAGAGCCGAGCGACATGCCGTGGAACGCATTCGTAAAGGCCATGACGCTCGAGCGGCCGGTGTATTTTCGCGCCAGCGCCAGAGCCGCTTCGTTGGCGTTCGTGCCGGTCGGCCCAGGAAACTGAATCTTGTATGAAAGGCCTCTGGGTTTCAGGATCCAATCGACGAACCCTTCAATGAAGTCACGCTTTGCCGCCGTATGCATATCAAGCGACAGAAGAATGTTCTCACCGACGAGATATTCAATCGCCGGCGCCATGATATCCGGATTGTTGTGCCCGTAATTGAGCGCCCCGGACCCAACGAGGAAGTCGATGTATGCGTTACCGGTCTCGTCCCAGATGGTGGCCCCAAGTGCCCTCGCAAAGACGGCGGGAAACGACCGACCGTAGCGACGAACGTTGGACTCATGGGCCGTGAAAGGGTCGGTGTTCATATTGAGTCCTCTGCACTTGGGTCGTTCAAAGAAGAGAGCGATTAATGGCTGGTTGCTCGCGGTAGATGTTCGTCATCTAACATTGAGAGCAGAATGCCGGAGGCAGCCTTGGTTAGTCTGGTGATGCCGGCATCCTCATCAAATATTGTTGGGTTGCGTTGCCCTCCATTCGGATGCTTTCGGAGAATGTGCTGCAACAGGATGGCTTCTAAAGCTTCCGCGAAAGCATCGCTACTATGGCATCAGGTAGTTGACGTACCCCACCCATCGCTGCCCATAGCGCCTCCGGACAAATGTCCAAGGAGATCAGCAGGGTCGCGTCGCCAGAGGTTGTGTCGCTCGGCGGTAGCGAAGCCGCTCGCGAGCGCGCTCCTCAATAGCGCCGTAGCGAGCGAGCGGCTTCGCGGCGGTCATCAATATATTCGCCGTTCAACCTCGGGCTGCGGACACCAACCTGATTCAAGAAACTATTTGATGACCGATGACACAGCGAAAGCCACGCTCTCTTTGAGAAGAATGCGGATTCCGATCTCTTGCGCGATGACTGGCCCGAGCCCCCGGATCAAGAGGGCGGGGCCGCCGTGGACCCCCTTGACGGAAAGCCCGTTCGTAGGCCAGGCGGAAGCAACCGGGAGACGCGCTGGCGAAGGGCCGCATCGGTTTCGAGAACGTCCACTACCGCGACGGCAACCATCCCCGGCCGCAGCTGCGCTGCTGCCTTCAGGCGAGTCGAAAAGGAGATCGTCCGGGAGGGTGAAGGCGTTGACGAGGTGAGCCGTGAGTAAGCAATCAAGCTCTGATCGGGATCGACTAACACTGTTTCCATCCGACCGATGGTTGACCTGTGATCGGCGTTACCTCAAGCTAGGCAGGCCGACAAGCTCGGTTGGAAGGCGAAGACCTTTCGATGAGCTCGTCTCCGAAATGCTCGAGGCCCACTGCCGCGCCTACAGGAACATACTGGCGTAACGTGAAAACACGATGGCGTCGCGGGCAGGTGCATCTGTCGTGGGGCCATCCGCACTGCCAGGCACGCCCTCTCGGCCGGCATGCACTCAGGTCCGGTCGTTTGGGTCGGCGAATTCACACATCCTGCAAAGCAGAAAACCATCTGCTCCATTCATGCGGTCGACGATTTCGCGAAAAACTGGCTTTTCAAACAGAGCGGAGTAACCCTCATATAGAAGGTTGCCCAATACGTGACGCCGTTCAAAATCCATAGAGCACAGGGTAACGTCGCCGTTTGGAAGAAGAACATTCCGATACTGTCGTGCGTCCACGCAGGTTAGGGCTCCGACCACTGGCTGACGTGGTGCAACGATCTTAGGGTCGACGCTTCCACCCCTACTGCTCATGGGCCGCGCTTTTATCAGTGCTTCGGTAGGAATAATGTCGGCTATATCTGGGTGGGGCTCGCCCAAAGCCACGAACCGGATCAAGGGGATATCCGCGTCGACGAGTTGACGAACCAGATCGCGATACTTGTCTCCGACCAGGCGGCTGTTCATGTAGGTGCCATCATCGAAAACATGAACCACGAATACGCCCAAGCGCAAGGCTTGCAATCGTTGCAGGTCCTGCCCGTTCATTCCCACCAGCGTCGTAAAAATCCTGATGCCATGGCCTTTGGCGAAGGCGTGCTCCACCATTTCGGTACAGTCCGGATTGAGCCAAGGTTCGGAGTATCCCGCAAAACCAATGTCGACGGAAGTCGGTACGCGGGCCAGACACCGCTTGAAATCTTCAAGATCCAGATGACTCGCATGAGACACTTTTCTTTGCCGGACCGCGAACTTGTCCTGGGGACAATATGAACATCCTACGACGCATCCCGTGGTCGTCGTTATCTCCAAAACCCTGCCGGCTGTGTTTGCTGAGCGAAGTTCCGGTAAAATCACTGGTGATTACTCCCATCTACTTCCTGCGAAGCGCCACGATGGTGTGCGTGTGCCTTTGGCTTTCTGATACCGCCTGCTGATCTACCGAGGCAACGCAGACATCTACCCTTTTTGGCAGCCTAAGCCGCCCGGTTCACCGACTTGCCGGGCCGACCTTCACAAACTTCCAGCGCGTCGGACCAGAGACAGCATTGCATCTTTCGAGGCATCACTCGCTCCGGAGATGTAGCCTCAACCGTTGGTCGCTGGCCCGTCGCCGAGATGCGCGCGCAGCACCCTCGAACCCGCCGGAGAGAAGCTTTCTGGATGCCGTCGATCATCCTTCATCGAGCGAGTTCCGTGTTCTCATGCGGGTCAGCCCTCACACTATATTGCCGCACATCGACCAGCAAAGGCCGAGCTAGTGCGCCTGGCGCGCAGTTACTGCGAGATAGGCTTCGAAAAGCCCGACAGAGCTAAGACGCTCCGCTGTATTGAACCCGACATGTTTTCTGACAGCTGTCAGATTTTGGACACACATCACTCATCGTCAGTCGCTTAATACGGATGGTAATTTCTTCCAGGAATCGGTGACATTGAACACCACCCTGTCATGACCGCCCAATCTCAGCGAAGCGAACTCAGCATCGCCACCAGGACCAAGCCTGAAGATAAATCCGCCATAGCAGCGTCAACGACATTTTGCTTTCGAGGCCGGATGGATTGCACGAGGTGATTCGCGCCGTGATGCAGGAGGTGCTCGAGGCCGAGATGGACGAGGCGCTGGGTGCTTCGAAGAGCGAGCGCACGCCGGAGCGTCTCGGCTATCACGCGCGCTACTACGGGCGGAGAACTAGCTGCGCACCTACGGCGGTTCGATAATCCCAAGGTTCAAAGCTTTTACAACAGCTACCGTTCTGCTGGTCGCATCCAACTTCCGCATTACATTTTTTAAATGGAAATCTATCGTATTTCGTGATCTGCCTAAAATAGTTCCTATTTCCCAAGATGATTTTCCTTGTGACACCAAATCAATGCACTCTATTTCTCTCGGAGACAGGTTATGAGCTCGTTCCGACGCAGTCGTAGTGTCGAACTTCGTAACCATCCGATGAAACCGCAGCGCGGCCATTTGCAGGTAGGTGATCGCTCTATTCTGCAATTCGCAGTCCGAGGATTGAGCAAAACTCACAAACCTAAAGCTGCCACCAGGGCCATGTAATGGGACGGTAACGCCTGACCTCAAGCCGAATGTTGCTGCTTCGTCCAAGACGCGGCGTCCATCTTCAGTTATGCTTTCATCGGTATACACCTCGCTCCATCGAAAGGGTCCCGCCTCCTTTCGACCTTTCTTGATGAGTGGGTCTATTTTGGCATAGCCCATTCTCGAGTAGCGCTCCTGCCATTCAGCAGGATAATTCCACATCACCACAGAACCCTCTCGGTTCGGCTTGAAAACCCTCTGTTCTGATGCGAGCGACCCATAGGCAATCCACGGGCAATCGAAATTCAGCGCAAACGCAGACAACAGTTCGAACAACTGTTCGGATTGAGCGACATCATCAGTCATCTTGAGGAATAGGTCTAACTCCACCGCAATCCGCCGGAGTTCCATGATGTCTCCTTCATTGCGTTCTCATTGGTGCACAGTTTGCTCCAACCCAGCCTCGCAACATCCGAAGTCAACGGGACTCGAGCCGGAGTTCCTTCCGCCACCTGGAGTACCCTCAAGAGTCGTGCCAGCTTGCGAGCGAAGCTTCTCCTTCAGGTCGTCAATCGACGGGGGAGGTACCCAGGAGGCGAACCGACAGCACTGTGTCGGGGAGCGCACAATCCGACAGTCGAGCATTCGATTGACGGAATATGGGCAGGAAAGTATTCGCGGCGCGCTTTTGAAATCAGCACCTAAGTGCCGGGCCTGAGAAAGCTGCATTGCAACTGTACTTATTTGATCGAGGCAAGAACAAGCTCAAAATTCAATCGATACATCGACCTTCTTTTCCAATCTCCCGAGTTGAGCAGCCGTAGCAATCGTATTCGACTGGATGGCGGCTGACTTTCTCCAGGCTCGGTAACCTGCTGAATTTGTCCTTCGGATGTTCCCGCTCAGTTGGCACGACTTTTGAACTCACCGTCGTGAGGCGGCAAGAGCTGCCCGCCAAAATTGATGCTGTTATGGGGGAGGTCGAAATTCCAGTTTTGTCTTTTATCGTCTTTGGGACCGAGCGTGTTGATGCGCCCGCTTGGAAACTATGAGACGTTTCCCCGTCCATGGGCGCGGCGCCACTTGTCGCGACGTTTTCGCCTTCACTGTTCGCCTCTGGAACAGGCAGCCGGCCCGGCTCGCGATCATCATGACCGCGATGCTCGCCTCCACGCTGGCTGACGTGTTGATGCCGCTCTATTCTGGCCGACTTATCGACGCTGTTTCTCGTGCTGCTAATGCGGCAGCACCAGCTTCGGCAGCTGTTGCAGCATTCTCTGTACCGATTGCATTGGCACTCGGTTCCATTGCCATGCGCCACGTCGCCTTAATTGGCCTGAACGACTTGGTGTTGAAAATGATTTCCGACGTCGCGACCGAAGCGTTCCATCATGTGCAGCGCTTTTCGACAGACTGGCATGCAAACAGCTTCGCCGGCTCGACAGTGCGCAAGATAACGCGCGGCATGTGGGCGCTCGACCTCCTCAACAGCACGATACTCGTCACGCTGCTCCCGTCGTTTGTCATCTTGATCGGCTCGACGGTGCTGCTCGGCTGGCACTGGCCGGTCATGGGCGTGATCTTTGCTTGCGGCTCTCTCGTCTACCTTGCGTTTTCGATTTCGCTGTCGCTCGGCTATGTCGCGCCAGCGGCGAGCCTTGCCAACCGATGGGACACAAGGCTCAGCGGCGCGCTTGCGGACGCGGTCAGTTGCAACGCTGTGGTCAAGGGCTTCGGCGCAGAGGTTCGCGAAGACGAGCGGCTTGCAAACATCATGACGAAATGGCGGCACCGCGCGCGCCGGAGTTGGGTGCGCGGAACGATCATCGGCTCAACCCAAGGCGTAACTTTGGTTGCGCTCAGGGTGGCGGTGGTCGGATATGCCCTGCTTCTGTGGTCGCATGGACAGGCAACGCCGGGCGAGATAGCATATGTTCTCACGTGCTTCATCGTCCTGCAGGGCTATCTGCGTGATGCCGGCATGCATGTCCGCAACGTGCAGCACTCGGTTAATGAGATGGAAGAACTAGTGGCCATCCACAATCAGCACGTGGATGTTGCCGATCGTCCAGAGGCCAAGCCGATCCGGATCACGAAGGGCCGTATCGATTTCGAGAACGTCCACTTCCGCTACGCCAACCATCCCCTGCCGCTCTATAGCGAATGTTCGCTGTCGATTGAAGCTGGCGAAAGGGTTGGGTTGGTTGGACCCTCCGGTTCCGGCAAGACAACATTCGTGAAGCTGATCCAGAGACTCTACGACCTGAGCGGCGGCCGGATCCTGATAGACGGTCAGGACGTCTCCGAGGTGACCCAAGAGTCCCTTCGTTCGCAGATCGCGATCGTGCAGCAGGAGCCGATCCTGTTTCACAGGTCGCTTGCCGAGAACATCGCCTATGGCCGGCCTGGCGCGAGCCGGGCCGAGATCGAGCAAGCGGCACGGCTGGCAAGTGCCCACGAATTCATCGCGCCCCTGCCGAAGGGCTGTGGGACATTGGTCGGCGAAAGGGGTTTGAAGCTCTCCGGCGGCGAGCGCCAGCGCGTGGCGATCGCGCGCGCCTTCCTCGCGAACGCGCCGATCCTTATTCTGGACGAGGCCACATCGAGCCTCGATTCGGAATCCGAGGTGCTCATTCAACAAGCGGTGGATCGGTTGATGGTGGGCCGAACCACACTCGTCATCGCACACCGGCTGTCGACGGTCCGCTCGCTCGATCGGCTGCTCGTCTTCGACCGTGGCCGCATCATGGAGGACGGCGATCATGCCGCGCTGATCAATCTCGATGGTGGCATTTACCGCCGCCTGTTCGAACGGCAGGCGTTGGAGCTAGCGAAGGGCCTGGCCTGAGCGCCAACCGGATTGCGCGACGCGCCGAGCCGTTGCCGGAGAGGCGTGTGGCAGTGAGGCCTTACCGACGAGCGGCGGGCGTTACGGCCGGCAAAACCAGCACGGCCGGAACTATCCGCCAAGCGGGCGAGCGGGAATGCACCACGTCTAAGCTTCGGCGAATGCGCGCAGTTACACGCGGGCACCGAATTGTCGCGCCTAACGGCGCACGCACCAAAAGGGCGGGAATGTCGACGGCCCGGCCCTCGCCGTTACCCACATTTTGCCAAAGGAAGCGAAGTCAACGCACATTGAGAGGGCGGTGCTTCCCGGCCGGCTGGGATCCCTGTCGCTGGCCCAACCTACCGCACGCCGACCACGTCAACGCTTCAAAGTCCCTTCGGTTCGCAAAGTCGTCCCCTTGGAGACCCGGAAGCGCAGGAGCTCCGACCGCAGTCTTCGCTCAACTCTGGCCATCTGCTCCGGGATTGGATTCCGTTCCCTTGCTAGCACAGTGGCAGCTGAGGACGAACTCGCCGGCCTCGTGTCTTTCTATTACGGCCAACGGGCTTAGGAAGAGATTGGATTCGCCGGCCCTCTGCGGAGCGAATGAACAGTTCTACAGATCATCGACGTCCGCGAAAAAGAGCACGCAGCCGAAATAGCAGGCCTGAAGCAGCAGCGAACAGGCCAGCGTCGTGACGACTGCCACACGGAGCGAATCCAAAGCGAAGTAAATCATCGACGCATTGCTGCACAGGACCAGCCCCACGAGCCGACAAAAAGATGAAGTGCAACGCCGTTCTCCTGGTTTTCGCCAGATCATGTTGCGAGCTCGTCGGCCGCAACATGCGTCTGGCAGTTCTTGGGGCAGACGCGGCCGCAGGCTCCGCAGCCTATGCAGCGGCCGGCATCATCGACAACCATGATCATGCGATTGAGCTTGCCGTCGAAATCGTCGTCCTCGTCATCGCAGGGGCCGAGGATTTCACCCGCATCATCAACGCCGTGAAGATGCATCACATCGCGCGAGCAGACCTTGAAACAACGGCAGCAGCCGATGCAGGTCTTGCTATCGATGGAGGTCAGGTACGACGGCATCCAAATGGAGCCGTCACGGGTGGTGAATGTGCGCATCATCCTAAATTCTTCATTGAAGCGAGTTCTCTCTTGGCAACATCCAACTCGGCATAAACGGCTTGGGTTTTCTCGGCGACTTCCTGTATGTCGGCCCACTTGCCCGGCAGACCCTCGACGAGGTCCTGCAATGCCATCTTGGCAATAGCTGCACGCAACTGGAGCTTTCAGACTTTTTTCCTCATCCTATCTAGGTCTGACATAGATCCTTCCTGGAACAATGGTTTCTTGATGCGCTCCATCTCGGGCTAGGCTTCAATGGCTGCAGTCGCATCGTCGACCAGTTTCGTACCGGCCTCAGCAAGTTTGCGGAAAGTCTCGAAGCCGAACCGGTGGACGTCTCGACAGAACGCCCAACCGCTGGAAACCCGCAGGGGCTTCATTCCAATTATTGGCGACGTCGACACGCCGGAGCGCTCCTCGATCGCAAGCGCTACGGCGGTGTAAAACATGTCGAGCCTCCACAGCGCGTCAGGATCGGGATCGCCGCCAAAGGGTACCGCACGTTGCTGTTGCCTGGTGATGATGAACTCGGCCAGCAGCTCGGCATCCGAATGGCCTTCCCATAAGCCGAAGGAATCCTGAGTACGAATGAGCCGCAGGAGGCATTTGACGAACGGGGAAGCAAGGGCCTCGTCGTCATTGTTGACAGCAGGGCCAACCGGAGGAATTTCGTTGTTCGTCATTTCAGTCTTCGTCTTCGAGGTACGATTTCCTTGCGATGCCCACTCCGGGTCCGCTTGCGTGGCCGACGAATGGCTTGGGCGGGCCAACCCCAAGAGTGCCCCGTGGCCGACCTCGACATGTCCACGAGTGCGAGACCTGCGGCGCGAATTCGCGGCGCACATCGTCTGCGCCGCGATCCGACCGGTGGTCAACGCAATTGAAATCCAACCTTCCGCAAGCCGCCGCCCTGCTGCATCGACATACTTGCTGCGAAGAGAGCTTCGATGGGCGGATTGGCCAGTGTTCAATTCCAATTGTCAGTCCCTTCGCGATTCTTGCTCAGGAAGTGACTTCGTTTTGAGTTTCGGGTGCCTTCTTTTGCGGAGCCACACAAAGATCCGCGTGACAGGCAGGCTCACCCGTGTAGTTGGCCAGTGCTTCGAGCAATGGGGTAAGATAGTACTGTTTGGTGTGGTCCGGAATTGGCCCCAGCCGGTCCACCGATTTCAGTGCCACCTCGATCAACTCGATTGCGCGATCTTTGTTGCCGCTCTCGTAATAATACTGAGCTACCGGGAGGTACCGGAGGTATTTAAACGGGCCATCGCCGTTCGGGGGATTGAGTGCCAGTATCTGTTCCGAGAGCTCGTTGCCCATCGCAAAGCGCTCCGCGCGCGGAAGATGGGAATTGTCCATCGTGGGATCGAAGAGTTGGTTGAGGGCCAAGGCCATCCACGACACCGCGTCGGACGTTTTGTCGATCGCGTCCTCGACCAATTCTCGCATGACCGGCATGCCGGTCTTGATGTCGCGCAGCTTGTGAAGCAGAAGATCCGCATGAATCTGCCGGAACTCACAAGAGTCTGGCATCAAGGCGAGGCCTTCTTCGATGGCCAAGAGCGCCGCCGTCCAATCCTCGGCCTGCATCGCCGGCTCAAGTTTGGCGTATATCGGCCCGGTAAGCGACATTTCGCGCGCTGCAAGTTGGTTATGCGCGATGCGCTTTGCATCGGCGGCTTTCGCTTCATAGCTGCTGCGCCAGCTGCCGTTAAGGACTTTCGGCAAAACGTCATCGAGTTCCGCCGGGTGGCCGATAAAAGCGATGTGGCCGTCGCGGTCGACCACGAACGAGGTGGGAATCCCAATCGAAGAGCTGGGATCCATCCAGAGCTTGTTCATTTCGCCAATGTAATCGAACCCGATACGATAATTCAGATTCGGGAACTCCTCGGTCAGCCAGGCATCCACGTTGGTCCGCGCCTCGTCTGCGGTAGGACCCTGTTCGCAGGCGGCAACTCCGACCGCCTCAAATCCGCTGCCTTCATATTTCTCCTGCAGTTCGATCAAATGGGGCATGGCGTCGACACATGGTCCGCACCAAGTCGCCCAAAACTCAACGAGGTAGACCTTGCCGGGCCGAAAGTTCGTGAGGGGCTCGCCACGCAGCCAGTTCTCCACTTTGATCGCAGGAGCCGGGGACCCCATACGCAGTTCCATCTTGGTGTCCAAAGTCATTCCACACCTTTCGTCTCTTTTGTCGCGGAATATTTTCCAGTCAAAATCGGACACGGTCTCGAGGGCATCGCTCCCTCTGGCTTGCTTCAGCGAAGCTCTCACCGTGTTGCCGCACATCAAGCTGCAACGGAGGTGCCAATTCCCTCAGCTCCGGTAAGCGGCGGGAAATGCTTTGAAATTCTCCACGAGGCCAAATGCGGCCGATTGTCGTGAACCCGACATGTCTTCTGCCGCTGTCGGGTTTCGCCCTATCACTCTTGAGAGCTTGGACGGCTCGCCTGTGATTAGACTGGCCTCGGCCCTCGAGCAGTGGCAGTTTGGCGCCAGTTCGAAAGCGCGAACTCGCCGGCTTGGTCCTCGTGCCGCCACCGCCGCGTGTGGATTCTTGCCCCGGAGTCAAAATTCGCCTCGCGGTTGCCAACGGCGGCATGCGCTCAATGCGCGTGGCGTTGAGCACCGACAGCACGTAATGGTACCAATTAGTGGATGCCCGTCGCTGCCTCCACTTCTCCAGCCAAGCGCTCGAACGACGCTACCTACCCACGTTCGAGCGCGACCGCGGAATCGCAGACTGCCGAACGTCAGCCGTTGCGAAAGGTGTAGCCGTACCCGTTGATCGCCGGTGCGCCGCCTAGATGTGCGTAGAGGACCCTCGATCCCTGTGGAAAGAAGCCCCTCTGGACGAGGTCGATCATCCCTTGCATCGATTTGCCCTCGTAAACGGGGTCCGTAATCATGCCCTCGAGCCGCGCGCACAAACGGATTGCCTCTTTGGTTTCCTCCGATGGAACGCCATAACCCGGGTACGCGTAGTCCATGAACAACACCACGTCTGCCTCGACAATTTCCGCTCCGAGGTGGACGAGCTTCGCTGTATTTTGGGCGATGCCAAGCACCTGCGCCTTGGTCTTGGCGGGCATGGCGGAGGCATCGATACCGATCACGTTGCGCTGTCGACCATCCTTGGCGAACCCGACGAGCATGCCGCCGTGGGTTGAACCAGTCACCGTACAGACGACGATATAGTCGAAGGCAAACCCAAGCTGCTCTTCCTGGGCACGCACCTCCTCAGCGAACCCCACATAGCCCAGGCCGCCGTATTTGTGGACAGAGGCGCCGGCAGGTATCGCATATGGCCTGCCGCCCCTTGCCTTGACTTCATAAAGTGCCTTTTCCCAGCTGCGGCGGATGCCGATGTCAAAGCCCTCGTCAACCAGGCGCACCTCTGCCCCCATGATGCGGCTCAAGAGGATATTGCCGACCCGGTCGTAGACAGCATCATCATGTGGGACCCAGCTCTCCTGGACCAGGAGGCATTTCATGCCGATCTTGGCGGCGACCGCAGCGACCATGCGCGTATGGTTGGACTGCACGCCACCGATTGTGACGAGCGTATCGGCATCTGACGCGATCGCGTCGGGCACAATGTATTCGAGCTTGCGCAGCTTGTTTCCGCCGAACGCGAGACCGGAGTTGCAGTCCTCGCGTTTGACGTAGATTTCCACCTTGTCGCCCAGATGCTTGCCGAGGCGGTCGAGCCTCTCGATCGGCGTGGGTCCAAAGGTGAGCGGATAACGTTCGAATTTTTCCAGCATGCTATCTCCAGCAAAAAAGTACCTGAACCTGCTACGCACCGGTCAGCCCAGGGGTATGGTCGCGTGTTAGCCGAACACAGATTCCCTATACGATCAGCTCAGTCATCAGAGGGTGACCAAAATTGGTGTGGGTCTGAGCACTGATCCTGTCATCCGCGCATCAAAGCAGCAGCACATGCTGGGCATTCGACCAAGCCGGGACACAGCTGAAAATTGCATTCCGCAGTTGATCAGAGTCAGACGACTGGTACCCGAGCTTTCCTGTAACCATCGGCATGCTGGCCCCTGTGGCGAGTTCCACGAGCGCGGCTAGAGGACTGCCAGATCAGAAAGAGCACGCGGCCGAAGTAGCCGGCCTGAAGCAGCAGCGAACAGGCCAGCGTCGTGACGACTGCCACACGGAGCGAATCCAAAGCGAAGTAAACCATCGACGCATTGCTGCACAGGACCAGCCCCACGAGCCGACAAAAAGATGAAGTGCACGCCGCTCCCCTGGTTTTCGCCAGATCATGTTGCGAGCTCGTCGGCCGGAACATGCGTCTGGCAGTTCTTGGGGCAGACGCGGCCGCAGGCTCCGCAGCCTATGCAGCGGCCGGCATCATCGACAACCATGATCATGCGATTGAGCTTGCCGTCGAAATCGTCGTCCTCGTCATCGCAGGGGCCGAGGATTTCACCCGCATCATCAACGCCGTGAAGATGCATCACATCGCGCGAGCAGACCTTGAAACAACGGCAGCAGCCGATGCAGGTCTTGCTATCGATGGAGGTCAGGTACGACGGCATCCAAATGGAGCCGTCACGGGTGGTGAATGTGCGCATCATCCTAAATTCTTCATTGAAGCGAGTTCTCTCTTGGCAACATCCAACTCGGCATAAACGGCTTGGGTTTTCTCGGCGACTTCCTGTATGTCGGCCCACTTGCCCGGCAGACCCTCGACGAGGTCCTGCAATGCCATCTTGGCAATAGCTGCACGCAACTGGAGCTTTCAGACTTTTTTCCTCATCCTATCTAGGTCTGACATAGATCCTTCCTGGAACAATGGTTTCTTGATGCGCTCCATCTCGGGCTAGGCTTCAATGGCTGCAGTCGCATCGTCGACCAGTTTCGTACCGGCCTCAGCAAGTTTGCGGAAAGTCTCGAAGCCGAACCGGTGGACGTCTCGACAGAACGCCCAACCGCCGGAAGCCCCCACGGGTTTCATTTCTATTGTCGGCGACGTCGACACGCCGGAGCGCTCCTCGATCGCAAGCGCTACGGCGGTGTAAAACATGTCGAGCCTCCACAGCGCGTCAGGATCGGGATCGCCGCCAAAGGGTACCGCACGTTGCTGTTGCTTGGTGATGATGAACTCGGCCAGCAGCTCGGCATCCGAATGGCCTTCCCATAAGCCGAAGGAATCCTGAGTACGAATGAGCCGCAGGAGGCATTTGACGAACGGGGAAGCAAGGGCCTCGTCGTCCCCGTGGACAGCAGGGCCAACCGGTTCATGAGGAATTTCGCTTTTCCCCAATTTCAGTACTCCTCTTGAAGGACGATCTCTTTTTCTGCGATGTGTGGTTCGGGCGCTTGCGTGGGCGGGGAATGGCTTGGGCGAGCCGATCCCACGCAACAGTGTCCCGTGGCCGACCTCGAGCACGTCCACCAATGCGAGACCTTTCACCGCGGCGCGAACGCCTGCGCCGCGGTTCGACCCGAGGTAAACGCAATGGAAATTCCACCTGCCGCAAGCCGCGCACTTTTGCGGCATCGACGTTATTGCTGCGAAGTGCGCCTGGGCGGGCGGATTTGCCGGTGTTCAATTCCAATTGTCATGCCCTTCGCGATCCTTGCTCAGGAAGTGACAGCGTTTTGAGTTTCGGAAGTCTTGTTTTGCGGAGCCACACAGAGACCCGCGTGACAGGCAGGCTCACCCGTGTAGTTGGCCAGGGCTTGGAGCAACGAGGTGAGGTAGCGCTGTTTGGTTTGGTCCGGCACTGGCTCCGAATGGTCCAGCGATTTGATTGCCACCTCGATCAACTCGATCGCCCGGTCCTTGTTGCCGCTCTCGTAATAATACTGAGCGACCGGAAAGTAACACCCGAATTTAAAGTCTCCATCGCCTTGCGGAGGATTAAGTTCCAGGATCTGTTCGGAGAGCTCCTTGCCCATCGCAAAGCGATCATCATGCGGAAGATGGGAGTTGTCGATCGTGGGATGGAAGAGTTGGTTCAGCGCCATCACCACCCAAGACATCGCTTCGAACTTTTTGTTGATCGCGTCCTCGACCAATTCGCGCATAAGCGGCAAGCCGGTTTTGATGTCGCGCAGCTTGTGAAGCAGAATATCCGCATGAACCCGCCGAAAATCAAAAGAGTCTGGCATCACGGCGAGGCCTTCTTCGATGGCCAATAGTGCCGCTGCCCAATCCTCGTCCTGCATCGCCGGCCCAAGTTTGGCGTATATCGGCTGACTCAGCGACGATTCGCGCACACGCGAGATTCGCTTTGCATCGACGGCTTTCGCTTCATAGCTGCTGCGCCAGCTGCCGTTAAGGACTTTCGGCAAAACGTCATCGAGAGGTGCCGGGTGGCCGATATAAGCGATGTGGCCGTCGCGGTCGACCACGAACGAGGTGGGAATCCCGAACGAAGAGCTGGGTTCCAGCCAGAGCTTTTTCATTTCGCCAGTGCAATCGAACGCTGTCCGATAATTCAGATTCGGGAACTTCTCGGTCAGCCAGGCATCCACGTTGGTCCGCGCTTCGTCCGCGGTTGCAGCCTTTTCGCAAGCTGCGACTCCGATAATCTCAAATCCGCTGTCTTTATATTTCTCCTGCAGTTCGATCAAATGGGGCATGGCGTGGACACATGGTCGGCACCAAGTCGCCCAAAATTCAACGAGGTAGACCTTGCCGGGCCGAAGGCTCGTGAGGGGCTCGCCACGCAGCCAGTTCTCCACTTTCAGCGCAGGAGCCGGGGACCCCATACGCAGTTCCATCTTGGTGTCCAAAGTCATTCCACACCTTTCGTCTCTTTTGTCGCGGAATATTTTCCAGTCAAAATCGGACACGGTCTCGAGGGCATTGCTCCCTCTCGCTTGCTTCAGCGGAGCTCTCACCGTGTTGCCGCACATCAAGCACGGCAAAGGGCATGCCAACCCTTCTTAGCTTCGGCAAGCGCCGGTACCGCCTTGAATAAGCGAGCCCTAACACGGCCAGCTGACGTTAACCTGAATGTCGGCTTTCGACGGCTCACCTTAGCGGCTGCCGTTTAGGAAGGTGAGAGTTTGGCTGGCCCGCTGGCGATAAGACCGGCTTCGGCGTCCTGGAGTAGTCGCACTTCGGCGATGGGGTCGAAAGTGCGGGAGAGGCTCGGTACCCTTGCAGCCACCGCCGCATGTGGCCCGGCGTCATAATTCGCGTCGCGGTTGCCAACGGCGGCGTTGGGCTCGATCCACGTGGCGTTGAGCCCGACAGCACGTAAAGCTGCATCGTGATTGAATGCCCTTTGCTGTTTCACGCCAAGCAGGAGTCGCGCGACGCTACCTTGCTCAAGCGCGAGCAGAGCGATCTGACGCCGTAGGAATATTGCTCGTCCCGCTTTTGCCGCCAGAGGCGGAAATCTTTCCTGAATGCCACCGCCGATCATCAATATCGACGAATCATATCCCGCTGCCCATTTGTTCGACTCCGAGGTCGGGCCAGCACTCCGTCAAGGGACGGTTGATGAACCCTAGATGCTCGGGATTGGCGCATGGCGCGCGCCGCAGAAGGCTGTCAAGGATGCGGCGCGCTCGCCAGGCCAGCAGCCCAAAGTTCGGATCAGCCAGCCCGCGCTGTCCAAGGCAGGCGTTCTGAACGAAAAGGCGTCGGTCTCGCGGTCCGTCCCAGTACACCGAAAAATCCTCGCCGATGGCGAGCTCATTGCCGATCTGTTCGAGGCGATCTGCGATCGGTTCTAGGAAACCCGGCAGCGGTTTCTCGTACCCGGTGGCCAGGATGACGATATCGGCGGTTACTTCTCCGATGTTGTCCAAGCCGCGTTGCAGCGTGAGCCTGTGCCCTGCTCCGGCATTGATGCAGCGCGACACGTTGCAACTTGGCCGCAATGTGATCTCGCATTGGTGTGGCTCGAGAAAGGCGTGGTGGTAGAGCGCCTGATAGACCGCGCGCAACTTGCTTTCTGAAATGCCCTCGGAGGCAAGCGCGAAACGCCGCAGGAACAGCTGTCGATGCACCTCGCTCATCGCAGCAAAACGATCCGAGAAGCATGGCGTGAACAGCCCGTTTGTGAACGCGTGGTCGTCGAAAGGCATCTCGCGCGTCAAGACCCATGTGATCGCCGCGGGCCGCCGTTCTTTCGGCCGGCCGACAAGGTGCAGTAGCAGCTCGGCTCCCGACTGTCCGCCGCCAACAACGCAGACATGCTTTTTTTGCACCTCAGGATTGATGTGGGCCAACTCAGATGAGTGGAACAGGTTGGGTCCAGTCCAGCCATGAAACTGAGGCGGAATTTGCGCCTGCTTGCCTATGTCGATGACGAGGTTTCTTGCATCAAGGACCGCGTTGTCCGTCCGCACGCGAAACTCGCCGTCAAAGCGGATTTCGCGAACGGCCTCGCCGCCACGGACAAGCGGATTCTTCTGGAACGCCCAGTTGAGATATTGGGCGAACTCGGCTCTAAGCACCCCGTGAAATTGCGCATTGAGGAAATTGTAAAGACGCCCGTTCTCGTGGAGGTAGTTTACGAATGTGTAGGCTGATCGCGGATTGACCAGAGTAACCAGATCCTGGAAGTGGCCGACCTGGAGCTCCGCGCAATCGAAAGCGCTGCCTGGATGTCCTCGGAAATCGACCTCCCGGTCCAGGAACAGTGCCCCTTGCGCAATCTCTTCCTGTATCTGACACGCAAGGCTCAAATTAGATGGTCCAGCACCCACACCAATACAAAAGAGGTCCACTTATCCTTACTCCTCTAGGAGTGTTTTCCAACTCAGCGGCATGTTGACGTCGATTGCCGGGCATTGAGCAATGCGAACCTCACAGGCATGCTTGAGCCGCGGTCCCGACTGAGAGGACAGCAAAAGCGTGTGCCGCCTTCCAGGTCTTGGGCTCAATGTCGGCGGCATCGACAGCGGCGCGGCGTGATCCGAACCCAAGAGCAGAAGGAAAGTGTGTGATGCTGTCGCGCGGCTCTTCCGGATCTTACGGCGGCTTCTAGCGCCGGCCTCCACCCCAGGAGTGGCTGTTTCCCTGCCACGACGGAAGCGGCTCTTTCTTTCGAGGGGCGTAACCATGGATAACGGCTCTTAATGCTTTCGGAGACTCCCATGCATGCGGCGTGCCGGATAAAGACCTGTCAAACCAACGAGTTCGCGCAGTTCCAGCTCGTCTGGAATCCGACATTGTCGCACGCCCGACGATCGGGCAGGGGAAGCTCCGCGGCAGCGGCCCTTGCACACCGCAGGCTGACAGGGACAGCCGCCGATTTGACGCGCGTCCGGGTACTGATAAGGGGCCTTCCAACAGGGTTCGCGCACGAGGCGGGGTCTCCTGGTACACCCGCCCTGTGGCTTGGCTGCGGTCTGCTGCAGCCGTTCGTCTTTACTGCCCGTTGCGGACGATCTCGCACGAGTTGGTTCACGAGAGCGTCGTGAAGCAGTCGAGGCGTCCGGTTTGGCTCTGACAAGCGTCGCAAGATGTTCGCGGATCCAGCCATGTCTCCGCAATCCGACCGGTAACCGACGACGACTTCGGACTGGTTGGCGGTCCTACGACCTGATCGGTGTTCCTACGGAGCTGATCAGCGAGCCAAAAACAGCGGCAATGTGGTCTTCCCAAAGCTCCAGCTCGGCGGACCGCCGAAAATCCGCTCACGCAGCCCACGGCTGCCATAAGCACCCATAACCATCATGTCAGCACAGATGTCGTTCGCGTGCTGGGTCAGCACTGTGCCCGCCGATTTGCCGGCGCTCTTAAGCAGGTCAACGGAGACCCGAGCACCGTGCCGAGTAAGATAGGCAGCGATGTCAGCTCCAGACTGCGCGCCTTTCCCGTTGTTTTGCGCCTTTGGATCGACCATAGCGACACAGACTTCCTTGGCAGCGGATAGGATACTAAGAGCTTCCCGAACCGCACGCGAGGCCTCTACACGCGAATCCCAGCCGACCAGCACGCGTCGAGGCGACAGCGTCGCCTTAACGCCCTTCGGCACGATGAGCACCGGCTTTCCGCTATCGAACAAGCAGCCGTTGACAACAGGAGGTCCGAGAGTCTCATCGTTGAGGAGGTCTCCTCCAACGATCGTCAGGTCAGCGCAGAGCGCCCGCTGTCGTGCCACTTCACCGAGGCTAGCCGGATCGCAATAGTCGGTGTCAACGTCACAGGAAAGCGACATAGCTTTCAGCCTTTTGAGGATATCCGCGGACCGTCTTTCCATTCTGGTCACGTCCTGTGAAAATTTCTCGATTTGCTGAAATCGATAGTTCGGTACTGCAATTGCCTGTGCACGTCCTGTATTCCATTCGGGGGGCGGAGACGACATCAAGAGCAATGGAGGCGGTATAATGAGTACCGATAGGTGCGCGCCGACCTCGGCACACAGTCCGGCAGCTGTTGTGAGGTCCTCATCAGAATGATCAGCACCCGTCACACTGAATATGCTTTTAAATTCCATTTGCCTGCTTCTCCTGGTCTTCGTTAGGAGCGCCTCAAAGCGGCAACACCGCTCTCAGGAGGAAGAGAGAGCGGCACCACGTTCGATCACCGATTTCAGTCGTCCGGCTTCTCGAGCGAGTAGCCGGCCGACCTGACGGTGCGAATGACGCTGCCGGGCAAGGCCGTTTTCAGCGCCCTCCTGATTCGGCTGATATGGACATCGACGGTGCGTGCACCGACATGAATGTTGGGCAGCCAGGCCGCCCCGATAAGCTCGTCCCGGCTGAAGACCTTGCCGGGGGCCTCAATCATAAGCCGCAGCACGTTGAAATCGATCCGTCCGAGATGGATGTCGTGGCCATTACCGCGAACCCGATGGGCATCGAGCTTCATCTCCAGGCCTCCACAACAAATCCAACTGTCGTTTTCAACCCCGTTCGGACCACGCTTGGTCAGCCCGAGCCTCGCCCGCAGGCAGTCGAGCAGCTTGGCCGGAGCCACCGGCCGCACAAAGCTCTCAACGCCTGCCTTCAAGAGATCGAGGTGCTGGTGCTCGGCGCCAGGCGCGATCAGGGCGATGATAGGCAGGTCGGTGGTGCGCGGTTCCCGCTTGAGGTGGGCGCAAATTGCGGACCCGTTTATGCTGGCTGGGTCGCAATCCAGCACTACGGCCTGAAGCTCCCGTTGTTCGGCCAAGGCCAGCGCAGCCTTCGCGCCGTCTGCCGTCTCACTGCTGAAACCGTCAACCTCCAGTATGTGGCTGTAGAGCAGATAGAACTCGGCATCTTGCGAGCAGATCAGGACCAGCGGCTTCTTCATCGGCGATACCCCAACAACCTGGTCGGCCTCGAGTCCCTGGATCGAGGGGACTGGCCAACATAGTTTCTCGGGTCCGTCATGATGGCCTTTCTCGAAAATCGCGCCCATCATGCCAGCGCCACGTGGGGAAAGGTTTCGATGACTGAAATCGCATCGTCGACCAGCTTCGTACCGGCCGTGGCGAGCTTCAGGAGCGTCTCGAAGCCAAACCGGTGGACATCGCGCAGCGTTTTGGACAAAACGACCAGCCGTCCGGTCGTGAAAAGCACCCGACCAAAACCCTCATGGCTCACCTGGATCATCGGCGATGCCATAAGGCCGCAGCGCTCCTCGATCGCAAGCCCGATGGCGGCGTAGTACTTGTCGAGCCTCCACAGCACGTCGGGATCGGGATCTCCGATGATTGGGATCCCTCGGCGCTGTTCCTTGGTAATGATGAAGTCGCCCAGCAGCTCAGCGTCCGCTTTGCGTTCCCACGAGCCATAGGAATCCTGAGAACGGATCAGCCGCACGAGGCATTTGACGAACGGGGTGCAAAGAGCCGCCTCGTCTTCGGCGACAGCTGGGGGGATTGCGGGGTCAGGCATTGGCGTCCTCCTCTTTTCAGTCCTCGTCCTCGAAGGACGGTTTCTTTTCGGCAATGCCCGCTCGCGCCAGCACCTTGCGCAGCCAAGGCGGAGGACACGTCCTGAGCATCATCTGCGTGCGCAAGAGCACCTGTGGGATCGATTGGGGCTCCGCCACTTTGATCGGGTGGATTTTTGCCGCGACAAGCTTGGCTGCCGAAGGGCCGCCAATTGCCAGACAAAACAGGATCTGACAGCCCTTGAGCGCATCCACCTTTGGCGTGATGCGATCATCGCGCTCGGCCCGATGCTCCCCGCTTTCATCGGACACGTCATCGAAGGCCACGGCTTCTACGAGATTCCATTCCTCGCGCGTCACGTCGTAGACAGCAAAGCGCCTGGCCGACCCGAAATGGGCGTTGAGGTCCTGCATGTCCTGAGTGGCGATCGCAACGCGCAATGCGCCCTTACGTCGTTCAGGCATCGGGGCGAAAACCTCACTACTGACCAGCGAGAGGCGGCGAACAGCGTTCATCGTGATATTTCTCGATTACGGAGTGGATCAAGCGCCTCAGGAGTGGGCGCGTGTTGGTTGGCCTGGAAGATGCTGGCGACCTCGAAGATCATGTCGCGGGTGCCCTGATAGAGAATTGCGAGCTTGTGCTGGCTGCCTAGTCGATCGAAGACCGGGAACCCGATGCGCATGAGCGGAATTCGGAGCCGCTCCGATGCTTGGCGCCCGTGCGAATGCGTGACAAGCAGGTCAGCACCGACGGCAAGACTTTCCAGATCGCCGAGATCGCCGATCTGAACCGAAACCGCCGGGACTTTCTCGAGAATTTTAGACCTGTCGGTCGTTGTGACGGCCGCGGCTATCTCGGAGCCGAGGCCAGCAAAGAAGGTCGCAAGTTGGAACAGCTGGTCTGGTTCGGCAGCGATGGCAATTTTCTTGCCGCCGAAATGGAAATGTCCGTCGAGCATCGCGTCCTGCAATTGCGCCCGGCGCCGGCGCACGCGGGCCGGTACCGCCGCGCCCGAAATCGCAGACAGCAGCGACACGAAGCGGTCCGTGTCCTGCAGCCCAGTCAGTGACTGGAACAACACGTAAGGCACGCCGGTCAACCCGTGCAGCGCTTTCGCCGGGCGGCGCATGTGCTCACCGATGGCGATGCATTGCATGGCCGTGCCCAACTCGCGAATGTCTTCGACGCTGGTGCCGCCGTATGTGGTCGCTACCCAGCGGTCAGGAACCGTACCGTCGAGCGAGCCTGAAATGTCGGGCAGAATAACCGGCTTGAGCCCAAAGCTTTCAACCATGTCACGCATATGCTCGATGTCGGCGACAGTGAGGTTGCATCCGGGCAGGATCGCGATCTTCTTCGGCTGCCGCGCACGTTCGCCCGAGCCTGTAATCCCTTTGATCATTGCGGTGACTGCCTTGGCCCAGCCCTCTTCGATCGCGCCGTCAAAATCCGGCGTGTTGGCCAGCACGACCTCCGTACCCGCAAGCTCTTGCGTGTGCTTCAGCTTGATGTTCGCAATATCACTCGCGCAATCTTCGCCACGCGTCTCCACCAGCGCGGTCGTGCACACCCCGATCAGCTTTGGCTTCGTGCGGTTCTTGAGGTTGAGGATGGCTTCTTCAAGATGGTCGGCAGCGCCGAGGATGGTCGCCACCTCATCCATCGCTGTTGTCTGCAATGGAATCGTTTCTTTGAAGTGCCGTACGAAGAGCACGAGCGCGAAGCTTGTGCATCCCTGGCTGCCGTGGAACAGCGGCATCGCGCCGTCGACCCCAAGAAAGGCAAAGGCGGCACCCAGCGGCTGCGACGACTTCAGCGGGTTCACCGCCGCGGATTTGGTCTGGGGAAGGATGCGGGCCATCGGTCGCCTCAACACTCGCTGAACTCGTGTGCCGTCGCGCCGGCGAATTCATCGAACAGGTGCCCGGACTCCTTCTTCGTGCATGGCAGTTCGTCTTTTAGATCAGGCTGGCAATCCCACGGGGCCGGCTGGCGCACCTGAGACCAGACCGGATTGTGAATGGCGAGGTCGATCTGGCGTACGAGTTCCACCATGCCGGCATAGCCGGCATAAGGGTGCTGGCGCTCCTGGTTGATATCGAGCCAGGGCGTCTTGGCCTTGAGCGCAATGAATTGCGTGCGACCGCCCGACAGCATGATATCGGCCCTGTGTTCAGAGAGCATGGCGTACAGCTCGCGCGCAGCCATGTATTCGAACATATGCTTGTCGTGCTTGAGAACTTGTTTGATGCGCTCCTTGTCCTGCACCGTAGATTTCTTGACCGAGGTGCCGACGATCTCGATTCCGATCTCCATCAGCGCACGGACAACCGACCAGGACTTCACACCGCCTGTGTTGAGCAGCACGCGCTTGCCTTGGAGCCTTTGCCGGTAGGATTCGAGTTTCTTCCACGCGATCGCCTCCTGCTGCGCGATCAGCGTCTCCGTGCGCTCGAGGATCTCCGGATCGGCGCCCTTCCTCACCAGCAGCCTGACAAGGTTGCGAAGAGCTTGCGATGTGTCGGAGATGCCATAGAAGGAGCCCTCGAAGAACGGGATGTCCCAGCGCTCCTCCATCTTGCGGGCAAGACTGATCAGCGCGGTCGAGCACACGATCATTGCCGCCCGGGCGCGGTGCGCGGAAGCAATGTCGCGGTAACGCGCATCGCCGGGAATGCAGGCGCGCACCCGGATGCCGAGCCGATCGAGGAGCGGCTTTACAAGCCAGAATTCGCCCGAGAGGTTGAATTCGCCAAGGATGTTGATGTCGTAGGGCCCGGGGTCGTCGGGTTCGACCGTGCCGATGACATGATCGAGCAACGCCTCGGCGGCGAGCTTGTTGCCGAGGTTCTTGGAGCCTGCCAGGCCAGGCGCATTGATCGGCACCACGGCCAAACCGAACTTTTCCGTGGCGCGTTTGCACACGGCCTCGATGTCGTCACCGATCAGCGCCGTTACGCAAGTTGAGTAAACGAAGATCGCCGGCGGCGCGTATGTGTGCTTGATCTCGCGGATCGCCTTGAAGAGTTTCCGCTCGCCCTGCCCCATCACCAGGTCGAGTTCGGTGAGGTCGGTCGTGAAGCTTGTCCGCCACAAGGTCGGCCCTGACGAAACCGCACCACGGTTGTCCCAAGAATTGCCCTCGCAGGCGAGCGGCGCATGGACCAGATGCGCAACGTCGGTGATCGGCTGCAGGACGATCTTGGCTCCGTCAAAGGCGCAGCCGCCGGCTGCCGCCCCTGGTGTCAGCGACTTCGAGCAGCCCTCCTTGCGCGCCTTGGCATCTTTGCCACGGTTCTTATCGCAGGCGGGCTCATCGAAGGCGTCCTTGATTTTGGCGCTGAGGGAGGACATCGCTCAGCCTCCCCAGTCCATTGGGCAAGGAATGGCCTCGGCGAAAAGCCGGCCACGGCTCTTAGCGCGTGAGGTCATAGGAATAATCCGTCACACCCGTCTCGCTCGTCTCGCGATCGAGTTTGTCGAAGATCTTGTCGAGGATCGTCGTCAGCACGCGCAACGCGCCCTGGTAGCCAAAGAGCGCAAAGCGGTGATGATGGTGCCGATCGAAGATCGGAAACATCAGCCGGATCAGCGGCGTTCCGGTGTCGCGCTCCAGGTACTTGCCGTAGGAATTGCCGATCAAAAGGTCCACCGGCTCGGTAAAGAGCAGCGAGCGCAGCGCCCACAGGTCCTTGCCCGCCCAAACCTGGGCAGCCTTGCCGAAAGGCGAGGATGCTAGCAGCTTCTTCAAATCGGCTTCCCATGCCGAGGTGCCATTGGTGGCGAGGCAATGGGTTGGCTCGCCGCCGGTCTCCATGACAAAGCGGGCCATTGCGTGAACGAAGTCGGGATCACCGTAGATGGCGTATTTCTTACCATGCAGCCAGGATTGGCTGTCCGCCATGGCGTCTACCAGTCGGCCGCGCTCGAGGCGAATTGCCTCGGGAATCTCCTTGCCGGAAATCGCCGCGACCTCCATCAGGAATTCGTCCGTCGCCTGAACGCCGAGCGGATAGTGGAACGAGGCCGTCGCCTGCCCGACCTCCTCGCAATAGCCCAGTGTCTTTCGGGTGTTGTGATGCTGCAGCGAAAGCGTTGCCTCGGCGTTGAGGGCCTTCTTCACCTCGTTGATCTTCGTGCCCCCGTCATACATGCGGTATTCACCGTCCGAAGGCGTATCGAACTGGTCAGAGGCATCCTGGATCAATGTATAGGACACGCCCATTACATCGAGCAGGCGCTTGAGCTCCCGGTTGTTGCCGACGCAGAAGCCGTCGAAGCCCGGAATGATGTTGATGGTTCCTTCGATTTGCGTACGCTCCTGACCTTTCCAGAAGTGCTCCAAAATGCCTTTGACCATGTTGTCATAGCCGTCGACATGACTGCCAACGAAGGCCGGGGTGTGGGCAAAGGGCACGTCGAAGTCGCGCGGGACTGAATCTTCGTCCTTGGCGTTCTGGATGAAGCTGTGCAGGTCGTCGCCAATGACCTCTGCCATACAGGTCGTCGACACGGCAATCATCTTGGGGTCGTAGAGCTGGTAGGTGTTGGCGAGCCCGTCGACCATGTTCTTCAGGCCGCCAAACACCGCCGCATCCTCGGTCATTGAGGAGGAGACCGCCGCGGCAGGCTCCTTGAAATGGCGCGACAGGTGCGAGCGGTAATAGGCGACGCAACCTTGGCTGCCGTGGACGAAGGACATGGTTCGCTCGAAGCCGGCGGCAGCGAATACCGCACCCAGCGGCTGGCAGGCCTTGGCCGGGTTCACGACAAGCGCTTTGCGGGCGAGGTTCTTTTCGCGGTATTCCCACGTCTGGGTGAAATCGCGCTGATCGGAAACGATTTCATCGGGGTGCGGACATTCGAAGTTTAGCTTCTTCTCAGCGAGCATCTTTCTGTATTCCGGCTCGCGGAACAGGGGAGCGTGATCGAGAATTTTTTCAGCCGACTGCGGCATGATGATTACCTCTTTTGCATCTGGCTGCGCGGGACGGCAGCTCAGGACGTCAAGACGTTCCAGGCTCCGGCGGATCAGAGGCCGCGGGAGTTCACCGTCTCAGTGGGAGACTGGGGCTGAAGCAAATGTTTATTCGGCAGCCATCGCCCGCTCATCGCCCCGGCTTCTTTTCCAAGGCGCGTGGAATAGGTCCCAGACCGGGTTGTTAATGGCGAGATCCACATCACGTGCGAAAATGGCAAAGCCGTCGTAGCCGTGATACGGGCCTGAATAATCCCAGGAATGCATCTGGCGGAACGGTATGCCCATCTTCTGCACCGGGTATTTTTCTTTGATTCCCGAGCCGACCAGATTTGGGCGAATCCCTTCGATGAATTTCTCCAACTCATAGCCGGTCACGTCATCGTAGATCAGCGTGCCGTTCTTCACGTAGTGGCCGGTGCGCTGATAGTCGTCGCTGTGGGCGAATTCATAGCCGGTGCCCACGATGACCATGCCGAGGTCCTCGTAGGCCGTGACGACGTGGCGGGGGCGCAGGCCGCCGACATAGAGCATCACGGTATTTCCTTCCAGGCGCGACAGGTACTTGGCGATGACCGCATCAACAAGCGGCCTGTACTTGGCAATGACCTTTTCGGTCTTCTCCTCGATTTCCGGCCCAAAATGCTTGGCTATGTTGCGCAGAGAGGCTTCGATCTGGGAGGGACCGAAGAAATTGTACTCCATCCAGGCGACGCCATACTTTTCCTCCATATGCCGACAGATGTAATTCATCGACCGGTAGCAGTGGATAAGATTGAGCTTAGCCTTCGGGGCGCGCTCGATCTCTGCGAGTGTGGCGTCACCCGACCAGTTGCCAACCACGCGCAGCCCTATCTCCTCAAGCAGTATGCGCGAGGCCCAGGCATCGCCGCCGATATTGTAGTCGCCGATGACGTTGACGTCGTAGGGGCCGGCCTCGAACTTGACATCCTTTTTGTCGAAGACCCAATCCCGGATTGCATCATTGGCGATGTGGTGGCCAAGCGACTGCGAGACGCCGCGGAAGCCCTCGCAGCGTACCGGCACGATCGTCTTGTCATACTCCTTGGTCTTTTTGCGAGAAACGGCCTCGGTGTCATCGCCAATCAGGCCGATAGGGCATTCGGACTGCACGGTGATGCCGTTGTTGAGCGGAAACAAGACTTCAATCTCGTCAATGATCTGTTCCAGCTTCTTGTCGCCGCCGAAGACGATGTCCTTCTCCTGGAAATCGGAGGTGAACTGCATTGTCCCGAACGTGTCGACGCCCGTTGTACCGACGTAGTAGTTGCGGCGCTGCGACCAAGAATATTGGCCGCAGCCGACCGGGCCGTGCGAGATATGGACCATATCCTTGACTGGCCCCCACACCACGCCTTTCGAACCAGCATATGCACAGCCGCGAATCGTCATCACCCCCGGAATGGACTTGATGTTCGATTTGACGTCGCATTCGGAAAGGACCTCGCTTTCCCCGCCAGCCTCGTTGCCGCTCTTTGCGACGTTGAGGTGCTTCTTGCGGCGCTTCGCCGCCTTGTCGGGATAATGCGACAGCACCTCTTCGATAAGCTTCGCATGAAGAGCACCGTCATTCTCGTATTCCCGGCTCATGAGTCCCCCTTTCAAGGTTGGGTGACGCCTCAAAGAATAGGCGCCGTTCTCTGCAAGGCGCGCCGATTCATGGCAGCGCTAATGTCACTACTGGGCCGCCGCCTTCGCCGCTTCCTTGGAGTGAAGCTCGGCAAGCATCTGCTCGTCGGTCTTCATGATGCCGAAGTCGAGCAGCATCTCCTCCAGCTCCTCCATGGTGATCGGCGTCGGGATCGTACCCTGGCCCGAATTGGCGTGGATCTTCTCGGCCAGAGCGCGGTATTCCCCTGCCTGCTTTGAGTCCGGCGCGTACTGGATCACCGACATCTTCCTGAGTTCGGCATGTTGGACGATGTTGTCGCGGGGCACGAAGTGGATGAGCTTGGAATTCAATCGGCCAGCCAGTGCTTCGGCCAGATCGAGTTCGCGGTCGGTTTGACGTTCATTGCAGATCAGCCCGCCCAGCCGCACACCGCCCGAATGGGCATATTTGAGGATGCCCTTGGCGATGTTGTTGGCGGCATAGAGCGCCATCATCTCGCCGGACATGACGATATAGATCTCCTGGGCCTTGCCTTCGCGGATCGGCATGGCGAAGCCGCCGCATACCACGTCGCCGAGGACGTCATAGGAGACATAATCGACATCGTCATAAGCGCCATTCTCCTCGAGGAAATTGATCGAGGTGATGACGCCGCGGCCGGCGCAACCGACACCCGGCTCGGGGCCGCCGGACTCCACGCACTTGATGCCTCTGTAGCCCACCTTGAGCACGTCCTGGAGTTCGAGGTCTTCCACCGAGCCTTCCTGTGCGGCGAGATCCAGGACGGTATCCTGAGCTTTCGAATTCAGGATCAAGCGTGTGGAATCGGCTTTGGGGTCGCATCCTACGATGAGGATTCTCTGCCCGAGGTCGACAAGGGCAGCGAGCGTATTTTGGGACGTGGTGGACTTGCCGATGCCGCCTTTTCCGTAAAAGGCGATCTGACGCAGACCTGACATAATAGCTTTCCTTCCTTCGTTCTAATTATCGCGACTGCCCGCGACACAAGTGCCGATAGGCAGCTCGTGCCGCCTCACACCAAGCATCGCAAAAAGCGTACCAGCGTGATCGGCCGATCCCAGAAGAAACTTTGTCATTAAATTCCAGCCGCTTAGACGGCGGCAAAACGCGCGAACGGGCCTTTCAGGCGTCTGTCACGGACACGACAAAGCCGACACAGATTGTCGTGCGCCATCCAAACCGCCGTGTGTCGAGCTCGAAGCGGGAGAATGGGGAAGTTAGCCCAAAGCTGATGGCGAGACCATCGGAAGACATCGGCTCTTGTCTTTCCAGCCTGCCATTGATCGGGCGGTCGCTGGATGAGCAGGAGCCTGGGGCTTGACCGCGGCGCGGGTAGTTCAGGCAGGCTTACAGAGCGGGAACGCCGGCGGCCGATAGACATCCGCGCTTAACCTTTCATAGCCCGTCTACAAGTTGGTTCCGCCGACGCGCTATATGGAAGCCAAATAATTCAGTAGCTTAGCCGAGAGCATTGATTTTTTCAGAAAGATACGTGTTATACGCGTATGAACCGCCGAACCCATGGTCGGCGCCCTCATGCGCGTGAGACCCCGTTGTGGGCGAGGCTCGCGACTGGCTGCACGATCCTAGCCGGCCTGCTTGCCATTGAGTTTGGTCCCGCCGCGGTAGGCTGCGGCATCAAGGGCAACATCAGCTACAACACTGGCAAGAAGATTATCACGTTCTTGGACAGGAATCTTACTGGGAGACACGCATCAACCTATTGAAGGGCGAGCGGTGGTTTTGTTCAGAGGAAGCTGCACGAAAGGCGGGCGGGCGGGCTTCGAGAGGTTAGTGTCGCGGCAGCTTGCAGATCTGCCCACGGGGCCGCCACGATCGCAAAGTGTGTACAAAAGCGCCCTCTCTGCCGAACTGAACAGTGCTCACGGCCATAGCCTCGGATGAGCCCGACTGGCTTGACCTCTGCATGATGAGAGCAGCTTTTACACCAGGTGCGCAGCACATGTCTTTAACGAACGCATCGTCTTCAAGAATATAGAGAGCAATTCGGAAAACCGAGTAGTTGGCGGCGAAGCTAGGAGAAGGTATACACTACCCTCTTGTTACCCCAGAGTAGAACGTGCAGCTGCGGCAAGACGCGGGCTTCGAACCACCTGTCGCTGGTCACCTTTTCTACCAGCGGTTCCATGCGCATCATATTCCGTCGGACTCGACAGAGACGTCTTCATTACCACGGCGGGGCGGCGTGTGATTGCCGGGTTGCAGACAAACCTCGCCGCGACGTATTTGGGACGAGTGGTGTCGGCACCGAATCCCTATCATTTAGACTAGCCAGCTTGGGGAGCGCCGTCAGACCGCCAGACCGGAAGAGGAGGCTTCGCGCCAACTTGTGCCAAGAATGTTGGACCGTGCGGAACCGCTGGGGCGGCGCTCAACTCTGGCGCAGGATGAAGCGTCGATTGGGTGAATGAATAGGGCGCGCGTTCGACGGGTAGAGTGAGGCAAATCGCTGGATGTCTGCCGGATCAACGTCAACCGGTTCCATCGCCACCATCCACTCGACGTTTTCGGTGCACGGCGGCGTCGTCAGTGAGCCCTCATAAGTCCAATAGCCAAGCGAGGCTGGCAGAAGCCAGTTGGGATTCACCTCGTCGATCGTCACCTCCCCATTCGGCAGTTCGGGAAAGGCCGCAGCAAGGGCAGCAAAGCTGGCATTTGTCGCGCCGGGCGTTAAAAAGACGCCCAGCACGCCCAGAGTACCACTTTGCGTGTCCTTGTGAACGAAATGCACCTCCATCGGGAAGCTCTTGCCCGCCACGTGATGTTCGCTTGGCGCATGGAAATGGAACTGTACCAGTTCGTAGACACGATCGCCGCGGGTCAGCGTGCTGCCTTGTGGCATATTGATTTGAATGGTGTGGCCGTTGTTCACCATATTGCCGCCGCCCTTGTGCCAGCCGATGGCGATATGCGGGATATCCGCCTTGACCGCGCTGTTGATATTGATCGGCGATTGCTGCGTGCCGGCAGAGCATACGAAATTTTCCTTATCCAGATCAGCCCAGTGCTCCGGTCCGACCGGACCGGTGTACCCCCAATGGGCACTGGTCGCTTGGGCGGCTTGAACGCAAATCCGGCATGCGCCGAGCGCAACCAACCCTTTGATCAGGTGACGACGATACATATTACTTTTGCTCCTCTTGCGAACTGATGTTGGTGGCTGCCCTAATGGACGCGTGATGGCCAATCGGCGCGGCCAGTATTGTCCTTTGCAACTGATAGATGCCCGCACGCCTTGGCGTGCTTTCATAAGTGCGGCTGCCGTTTCTCGGCTGGCCGGCTTCTGCAGCCCGCAACGGGGGCAGTTTCAACCAGCTAAACGATAAAAAATTTTAGCAGACCAGCGCTTGACCCCCGCCGCAAAGGCACAGGCGAAGGTGATCACTGCGCGGCTGCCGTTCGCGCCGGAGGCCGCATCGCTATACTTTACACTCGCTGCCCAAGGAGACGCAGGCGACCCCAATACGTTTTCATCGCTACTCCCGACGCAGCCGACCCACGCCACGAAAACGTTGCTATATTTCACGTTGGGCCAATGAGGAAATCGATCTTCTTTATGGAAGGCATTTGCGCAATGGATGCATTCCCATGCTGACAGTCGTGCGTCAGGCCGGACAATGAGATACATCGATAAGAGCTGGACAAGGATGAGGGGATGACGTGCTTGCGACGGAGCAGGTGGGGCGAGAAGGCCAGTTCTTGCGGATTTCAACTTTGCGTGACGACAGCTCATCGGAGTCAAGGTGACACACGCCGGCAGCGGGGTGTCCGGGCGGTTTCCAGCCGCACAATCGCGAGACCGCTGACGCGAACAAAGCTCGGCTGTACTCGGCACGCGAAGAGAGCCTGCCAAGCCGTTGGAGCCCGGCCTTCCGGTGCGACGCAAGCCACAGACTAGACCGCCCTCTTGTTACCCCAAAGCAGAACGTGCAGCTGCGGCAACACGCGGGCTTCGAACCACCTGTCGCTAGTCACCCTTTCGACAAGCCATTCCATTCGCATCATTATTCCGTCCAAGTCGACAGAGGCGTCTTCACTGCCAGGGAGCGGCGGCGTGTGATTGCCGGGTTGCAGATAGATCGGAAGGTGCGGATATCTCGCCGCGACTTCTTTGGCGTAGGCATAGTCACTCTCGTCGAAAACGACGAGCTTGAGCACGATTTGCGGCTTCTCTTGCGCCGCTTCGAGGCATGCATCAAACGCAGCCCAACGGGTCGTCATCTCGCTGGACGGCGGCTTTGGGCTAAGGGTCAGCACGTCAAGATCCGCAAACCACTCCCTCACCACGGAACCCTGCGTTTCCAGTGCAAAACGATAGCCCTCGCGATGGCCTCGTTCTATGAGGGGACCGAACGGCTGAATGGCCGGGTTGCCGCCTGACAAGGAGACCATAACCGGCCTGCCGCCGGAAAGCGCATGGACGGTTTGCCACACGGCATCGATCGGCATCGGTAGCCATTCATGGCGATACTGATTGTCCACCGCGTGAAGGCTGTCGCACCATGAACAGCGATAATCACATCCGCCGGTTCTGATGAACACCGTCGGCAAGCCGATGAGCACGCCCTCGCCCTGGATAGTCGGCCCGAATATCTCGCTCACACGGATTGCGGGATGCATGTCGGTCACGGACGGTATTCCGCCCAAGTTTTCGGTGTTTCGCTAACGCGCACGGCCGCGGTCTGCGGCAGACGTGCCTTGCACCATTCATAGAAATGTCTGGCCAGGCATTCCGCCGTGACCTTCTCATGTCCCAGCACGTCGTTGAGGTGCCGATGGTCGAAGCTCTCGTCAATGTAGCGTTTGAGCGGCGCCAGATCGTGATAGTCGCGCACGAAGCCGTGGGCGTCCAGTTCCTTGGCCGACAGCTCCACTACGACGACATAGTTATGCCCGTGCAGGCGCGCGCATTGATGGTTGGGAGGCAAGGAGGTGAGCTGATGCGAGGCCGAGAAGTGGAATTCCTTGCTGATGTGGAACATTACGCGCGCCTCCTGCGCAGCGCCTCAAGCCAGAAATCGGCGTCCTCGTAGTCGGTGGGATCAGCGTGCCCGGCGAGATGGAACGCTTCGCGCCGCTCGACGCAGGTCCCGCATCGTCCGCAGTGACGCACGCCGCCCTTGTAACAGGACCAGGTCTCAGCAAACGGGGTGCCGTATCTTGCGCCATCCGCAACAATGTCAGCTTTTCCGAGATTCACATACGGTGCATAGAGGCGTATCTGCGCATAGCCGTCGAGCGCGCGGTCTTGCATTGTCTGGAAAGCTTCAATGAAGGCCGGACGGCAATCGGGATAGATGAAATGGTCCCCACCATGCACGGCCGCCGCCACCGCTTCGGCGCTGTGGGCGGCGGCGAGACCGAAGGCGATTGCCAACATGATGGCATTGCGGTTCGGCACCACCGTAATCTTCATCGTGTCTTCGGCGTAGTGGCCGTCCGGCACGTCGATACTGCTAGTCAGCGCTGAGCCGGAAAGGCCACGGCCAATTTCGCCGATGTCGATGATCTGGTGCGGGACCTTCAGTCGCTGCGCGCAAAGAGCGGCGAAGCCCAATTCCTTCCTGTGCCGTTGGCCATAGTCGAAAGATAGAAGGCCGGTGAGTTCGTGCTCCGCTGCCACCATGTGAGCAAGGGAAACGGAGTCCAATCCGCCAGAGCAGACGGCGAGAGTCTTCATCATTGGTATCCTTGTTTTGACCGGGTAAGGCTGCGACCGGAGATTTCTCTGCGCCCCCACTACTCCAGCGACTCAGTTTTGTGAACCGGGAGAATTTGCGCTCAGCCCGATTGGAACGGGAGTGCGTCGCGTCCAACACGCGTGATCAATAAAAGTTGAGCGCTTCAGCAGTTTGTTTCGCATCGCGCCAACTTTCGCAACCTGCTGTCCGATCGTCGACTTCGAGACAAGGTGATGTTCGGCCGACATCGGCTGACTCTTAATTAAGCCGCAGAACACATGTTGGCTTTCTGGCCTTCGCTTGTGCGGTTGGCGAGGGCGACATGGATGCCAGCAAATTTGACATTGGCGACATCCGCCTGGAGAACCCTGCGCGGCGCGATTGAGGCCGCAGGCGAGCCTGCTCTAACTGCCGCCCTACAGTCCCGACTTCAATCCGATTGAGAACGCCTTCGCCCAACCTAAGGCGCTGCTGCGAGCAAAGGCCGAGATAACCATCAAGGCTCTATGGGACTGACGTTGCCCCAGCAGTTTTGAGTTCGTTTCCGGCGTGGGTTGTGCCCTGCTGGGCGGGTGAAGCGACGGGCGCTGGCGCGGAGCCTTTGGCATAGCGCAGCGCGAGCGACCGTCGCGGATTGAAGGTGCTGGCGAACTTGGCCGGGGTCTGCCAGGGGGGAGTGCGGCCGCGCGGTGTTGTAGTCGGCGTGCCACAGGGCGATGGCTACGCGCGCCTGAGCCAGCGAGGTGAACAGCGTCTCGTTGAGCAGTTCATCGCGCAGTCGGCCGTTGAAGCTCTCGATGAAGCCATTCTGCATCGGCTTGCCGGGCGCAATGTAATGCCATTCGACGCGGTTCTGATCCGCCCAGGAGAGGATGGCGTTCGAGGTGAACTCGCTGCCATTGTCGCTGACGATCATCCTGGGCCGGCCCCGCTCGGTGATGAGCCGTCCAATTCGCGGGCAACCCGCATGCCCGAGAGAGACGTATCAACGATGAGTGCGAGGCACTCTCTCGTGCAGTCGTCGACGACGGCCAGGATGCGGAAGCGGCGCCCGTCGGTGAGCTGGTCCGATACGAAGTCGAGCGACCAGCGCTCGTCGGGCCTCAGCGGCACCAGCATCGGCGCCCTGGTCCCGATCGCCCGCTTGCGGCCGCCACGGCGGCGACGGCGAGCTTCTCCTCCCGATAGAGCCGGAACAGCTTCTTGTGGTTCACGACCAGGCCCTCCCGCCTCAGCATCACGAGAAGACGCCGGTAGCCGAACCGGCGACGCTCCTGCGCGATCGGCCTTCATCCGCTCGCGAACCTCGCGGTCGTCCGGCCTGCTGGTCTGGTAGCGAACCGTCATGCGGCAACAGCCGATGGCTTTACACGCCCGCCGTTCGCTCATCCCGAAGCCTTCCTTCAGGCGAGCGACAGCTTTCCGCTTGGCGGCGGGCGTCACCATTTCTTTCCCACAAGGTCCTTCAACGCGGCATTGTCGAGCATGGCGTCGGCCAAAAGCCGCTTCAGGCGCGTGTTCTCGTCCTCCAGCGCCTTCAGGTCGCCGAGCCTCGGTGACATCCATCCCGCCGAAGCGGGCCTTCCAATTGTAGATCGAGGCGTCGCTGACCCCGTGCTTGCGGCACAGATCGCCAACCGATACCCCGGCCTCGTGTTTCTTCAAAATTCCGATGATCTGCTCTTCAGAGAAGCGGCTGCGTTTCATGTCCTGGTCCTCTGGATGGGCCAGAACGAACTTCAAACCGGATTAGATCAGAGGGGCAAGGTCAGGACGCCTCGGCGCGGTCGTCGACCTCTTCACCCCAGCCGAATGTGCCAACTACTTCAAAGCCGCAGGATATGACCTGGATCAGATAGGACGTGCTCCAATGGTTTACACCTGACACAGGAGTCCGGCCCCCACAACCGTTTCGCAATGAGGAGCAGCGCTGCCGCTGCTCCTCCAATCACACGACGGATTCACGATGCGGCAACTCGAGCCATGATTTCGGATCCAATGGCCGATGCGGTGTATAGTGAGGCATCCAGCGGCAAATCCCCAAATGCCAGTTGACACAGAAGATAATTAGCACCTGCCTCTTCCAGCTGATCAAGGAGAGCTTTTCGGACAGAATCTGCCGTTCCCACGACGCACAATTCACTTTCAATTGCTGCATCGAAGTTCAAAGGCAAGTTTGGTGGAGTGGAAATGGCATTTAGTTCGTATAGAAATTTGAAGCTATTGAGCCATCGTTCATAGGCAGGTGCTGCGAGCAAATACGCATCTGTTTCAGAACGCCCTATCACCACCATTCGGAGCAATCCAAGAAATGGCGCTTGCTGGCCAATGTCAGCATCGTGAATTCGGGCGGCGCGGAACGCGTCGGTAACGCTGCGAACAGAAGTGGAAGGTCCGACGCAGGCGATGTTTGCCCCATTCGCAGCGGCCCAGCTAGCCGGCTCGGGTCGATTGGTGGCGATCCATGTCGGCGGACGGGGATATTGGTGAGGTCTCAACGTCAGCGGAACATCTTTCAACTCAAAGTGGCGGCCCTGATAAGAAAGCGTCCCGCCTTTCATCGCATTGATGAGAATCTCACTGGCCTCCGCATACTGTTCTGGTGCTGCTTCTACAGCAACCCCGAAGTATCCCAATTCAGTGGGAGCAGAGCCGCGCCCTATGCCGAGTTCAAGCCTGCCGCCGCTCAACTGATCAAGCATGCAGATCTCCTCGAAGGCACGCAGCGGATGATAGAGCGCAAGTAGCATTACCATGGGACCAACACGAAGACTGCGGGTTCGCTGGGCGACGCTCGCTAAGAACAAATTCGGTGATGGACCTCTGCCATGCGGCGTACAGTGGTGCTCGGCGAGATGATACGCATAAAAGCCATAGCCATCGCACGCTTCTGCTAGGCTCAGCCGATCTGCATATTGTTGTGCGATGTCATCGCCGTTTTCGTCCAGATGATCGAAGATGCCGAAGGTCAGGCCCGAAGCGGAAATTTTCTTCAATTAATTGTTCTCCAAATTACCTATATTTATTCGCTAATCATCATAGCTCACGACATATCATTACTTGATGATTAATGTGAATCGACTTCATGCTTGTGAGCACCGCGATCCTTCTTAAAGTTCATACAGACGCGTTCGGCGGCAGCAAGGAATTTGTCCATCTGCTCTGTGGTGCCAATGCTGACGCGAATACAGTTCTTCAAATCTACGTCAGGAAAGCTGGCGATGAGGATCGCCTGCTCTTTCAACGCGGCTTGCCAGCATGAGCCCTCCTGTCCCGCCGGCACACGGGCCAGCAAAAAGTTTGCGTGGGAGGGTGTTACGGAAAAGCCAAGTTGCAACAGCGCCAGGGTCACTCGCTGTCGTTCATGCTTGATGTGCCTGTGGTTCTCTTCGTAGGCGTGGCGATGCGCAAGAATGCTTTTCCCGACCGCCTGCCCGATCACGTTCATGTTGAAGACATTCTGGATGTTGCGCAGCCTGCCAATGATTTCTGGGTGACCGAAACCGAAGCCGACTCGCACGCCAGCGGCAGCATAGCTCTTTGAAAAAGTCCTCAAGATCAAAAGATTCGGATGTCTATTGACGAGGCGCAGGGCATTGTCGGGTGCGAAGTCAACGTAGGCCTCATCCAAGACGACCAAGCGATCTGCTTGCTCCACAAGGCGTTCGATTTCGGCCACCGGCACGAATGTTCCGGTCGGATTGTTCGGATTAGCCAACAGAATGAACTTCGCGTCTTTTGCGGGGCCGGACAGCAGTTTTTCTATCGGCAGGGGATGAGCTTCGCTCGATGCGATTTCGAGAAACTCGGCACCCTGCAACATGGCAAGTTTACGGTTGAACGAAAATCCGGGCGACAGCATTGCCACTCTATCTCCTGGGGCGAGGAAAGCTCTGTAGATGAGTCCGAGCAGCTCCGACGAACCGTTGCCGGCAATCACCTGATCTTTGGAAAATCCGTAAGCATCGGAGGCAGCTGCCCTTAAGCTGAGATTGTCGTCTTCCGGATAAAGATACTGGTGTTCGATCGCAGCAATTGCACTTTGCATTACGCTCTTCGGCAACGGAAACGGGTTCTCGTTCGTATTTAGCTTAACGCAGTTTGCATCCGTCGCTGGTCCGTTGGACGAGAGAGCATCTAATTTGCTGGCCACCGGCGAAAAAAGCGAAAGCACGGTCTTCAGTTTTGCATCGCACATGTTCTTCTCCGTTTTTCAGTCCCGCAGGGCATGTGACATGAGGCAATCGTTGATCGTGACTTGATCGACGTTCGGCTATATCAGCGCTGCCTTCCCACCCTGGTGGGGATCGCCGACCACGGTTTGGATTTGACACCGGGAAGCTGTCGAGAACCTGATGACGACCCAACGTTTGGCCGACGGCCGATTCGGCGCAACAGACGGTGTTTCAACATCGCATCGTCCTCAAAGCCGCATGCAGGGCCTGCACGACAGCCCGTCTCCAGCGCCCGCAGATAGGTGGAAGCCGAAGTCTTGCCGAACCTCAGTTGCTCTGCCACCTTGGCCCACCGGACTGCCCTGTTTATGGGTCAGGCGCAGGATATCTCTGACGCTCGTTCGTCTTGCTTGCTTCCGTCTTGGCATGGGCTCTCTCGGTTTGCTGATGAGAGAGCCAAATACCGGCTCATCTGAGCATGAGACGCAGGCCTGACGATATGGAGCGTCGCTGGTGGCGCGCGTAGCCGAGAGGGTTCGCCTCGCTGGCGGGGCATGCAAGACGGCGCACCTCCTTAGCCATCCTGTCCCATCGTCTCAGATCGTGAGGCGCACCTTATAGTCGGTGAGGAGATCTTGCAGGGTCAGGTTACGCCCTAGCGCTTAAGGTTGTTGGTCGCACCGAGCAAGCGCGGGACCTGTCGACGGACAACAGCGGTGCCACTGCCGGCACTAGGTGTGAGCTTTCGAGAGGTTGTCCATTCGGACCGGACCGAGGAGACTGGAGTTACCACGCTTCAGCATCCATCGGAGGGTCCGAATGAACATCCACAAGAATGCCCGTCTCACACCGCTGCGT
>NZ_JANIFC010000020.1:0-53983 GCF_024518615.1 Mesorhizobium sp. SEMIA396 | reverse complement strand
GCCGCTTGAAGGTGTCGGGCGATACGACTTCGATGATCTCGGACACCTGCGCGACATCGAGCAGCGCTGCGACGCGCGGCGCGACATTCTTGCCCGACGAGGTCGCCGGCGCGATGATGGTGTCGTAGGCGCCCGCCAGCGACACAATGAGCGCTGCCGTCGGTTCGGCCAGGCGCTCGGCAAGTTCGTCTGCCTCGGCCAGCAACACCTTGCTCACGCCCTTCAGCTTGGCGGCAGCGTCGGCTGCCGGCTTGGCGCCTTTGCCGGCAACCAGCACATGCACGTCCGAGCCGATCTGCAGCGCCGCCGACAGCGCCTTGGCGGTCTGGTCGGAAAGCGTTGCGTTGTCGTGTTCTGCGATGAGGAGAATAGCCATTTTTCTGTTCCTTTCCCGATCGCTTACAACACGCCGGCTTCGTTCTTGAGCTTGTCGACCAGCTCAGTGACGCTCTTGACCTTGACGCCTGCCTTGCGGCCGCTCGGCTCCTCGGTCTTGATGACCTTCAGCCGCGGCTTGACGTCGGCGCCGTAGTCGGCCGGGGTCTTCTCGTCGAGCTGCTTCTTCTTGGCCTTCATGATGTTGGGCAACGAGGCATAGCGCGGCTGGTTGAGGCGAAGGTCGGCGGTGACGATCACCGGCATCTTCAGTTCCACGGTCTGCAGGCCGCCGTCGACTTCGCGCGTCACCTTGGCCTTGTCGCCGTCGAGCACGATCTTGGAAGCGAAGGTGCCCTGCGCCCAGCCAAGCAGTGCCGCCAGCATCTGGCCGGTCTGGTTGGAGTCGTCGTCGATCGCCTGCTTGCCGAGAATGACGAGGCCGGGCTGCTCGGCGTCGACGACGCCTTTCAGCACCTTGGCGACGCCGAGCGGCTCGGTCTGTTCGTCGGTCTTGACCAGGATGGCGCGGTCGGCGCCCATGGCGAGCGCGGTGCGCAGTGTTTCCTGCGCCTGCTGCGGGCCGATCGAGACGACGATGATTTCTTCAGCCTTGCCGGCTTCCTTCAGCCGGATTGCTTCTTCCACCGCGATTTCGTCAAACGGGTTCATCGCCATCTTGACGTTGGCGAGCTCCACCGCCGAACCATCAGCCTTCACGCGAACCTTGACGTTCGCATCCACAACCCGCTTCACGGGCACAAGGATCTTCATTTGCCTGTCACCTCTTCACGCTAGTTGGGCGCGCTATAACAGCCTGCGCCCGTTCTGAGTTGTCGAAAGCCGACATTCCTGACTGAATTTTGGCCGGATGGAATTCCGGCCGGATGGAAATTCTGGTCTTTGCCCGCCTTAGGTTGCGGCGGTGACGTTTCCGTAGTTGCGGCAACCCTGCACGTCAATACGCTGCAAGCGGCTCAAATCGGTTCAGTCCGAACTGGAAGTGTTTCCTCGCCCCCAGCGCGGCGTCGCGGCGGGCGGGTCGGGGATCAGCGGTTCCGTGGCAACCGGCGGTTGGTCGGGAGCGGTGGGCGCGACGTCCTCGTCGGCGCCGGCAAACAGCGGCACGCCGCGGCTGCGCAGGACGAGCACAAGAACGGCTCCGGCAATGATGCCGCCGATATGGCAGGCCCACGAAATCTGGTCCTCGCCGCCGGCGGCAAACATCACCACCTGGAACAGCACCCACAAGATGAGCGGGATGAAGGCCGGGATGCGGAGCGGAATGCGGGCAAAGGCCAGCACCCAGACCTTCACCCTGGGATAAAGGATCAGATAGGCGACGACCACGCCGGCGATGGCGCCGGAGGCACCGATCAGCGGCGCCTGCGAATCCCAGGCGACGAGGCCCTGGAAAGCGGCGCCGGCGATCGCGCACAACAGGTAGAAGATGAGGTAGCGGATGTGGCCGAGCGCATCCTCGACATTGTCGCCGAACACCCACAGGAACAGCATGTTGCCGCCGAGATGGAAGATGTCTGCATGCAGGAAGGAATAGGTGAGGTAGCTCAGGCTTTCGGGGATGACGATGAAACGGGGATCGAGCTCGGCGGTGTCATGGACGACCGACGGGATGAAGCCGAGACCAAGCACGGCGGCATTGGAGAAACTCTCGCCGCCGAGCGCGGTGGCAAGGTAGACCAGGGCATTGACCACGATCAGCCCGATGGTCACATATTGCAGCCTGATGTGCCGCAGCCTGTTGGTGTCGTAAAGCGGGATGAACATGCCCCAGGCCCTCTTCCGCTTTCGACAATCAGCGGTTCTTGCCGGGAACCCATAGCACGTCGGCGTTTCCGTTGTCATTGACCGCCCGGGCGGCGACAAACAGGAAATCCGAGACCCGGTTGATGTATTTCAGACCGTCGCGGTTGACGTGCTCGTCCGGATCCTGGGCAAGGGCCACGATCAGCCTTTCGGCCCGCCGCGCCACGGTGCGGGCAAGGTGAAGTGCCGCCGCTGCCGGCGTGCCGCCATTGAGCACGAAGGATTTGAGCGGCTGAAGCTCCTTGTTGAGAAGGTCGATGTCCTTTTCGACCCGGTCGGTCTGCACGGCGACGATCCGAAGCGGCTCATAGCCGAGCGGCTTGCCGTCGTCGGGCACGGCGAGATCGGCGCCGAGGTCGAACAGATCGTTCTGGATGCGGGAAAGCATGGCGTCGATCGCGGGATGGATCGCGGCCGTGTGGACCCGGGCGATGCCGATGCAGGCATTGGCTTCGTCGACCGTGCCGTAGGCGTCTACCCGCAGGTCGGATTTCAGCCGCCTCTCGCCGGTGCCGAGACCCGTGGTGCCATCATCGCCGGTGCGGGTGTAGATCTTGTTGAGCTTGACCATTTCGCCTCCCCGCCGACATCCCTCACTTGCGGGTGAAATACACCGCAAGCAGGATCAGCACCAGCGCCACGGCCTGCAGCATGACGCGCGCCTGCATCAGCTTGTTCGATGTGACGCCGGAGCCGCCGCGCATCATATTGATGAGGCCACGAACAAGCACGACCGCAACGGCGACCATGACCAGAATGGCGAGAATGTTGAAGACGGTTGCCATTGTTTCGTTCCAGTTGTTTTGGCGTTCAGGCGCGTTTGGCCATCAGGCGGTAAAGCATCGATGCAGGCAGGATGCGTTTGAGCACCGCACCGATCCTGGCCGGCACTGTTACCACATAGTGCGGGCGTGGGCGCCGCGACAGAAGTGCATGGCGCAGCGCCGCATGAACGACTTCCGGCCCTGGCTTCAAGGCCGATTGGCTGCCGCCGGTCCGCAGCCGCTCGAGTTGCGCCGCATAGTCCACGCGGTGCACGGAATTCTCGTGGTCGATGTTGCTGAGAAACCAAATGAGGCCATTGCTGGCGATCTTCGACTTCACCGGCCCCGGCTCGATCAGCGAAACGTGGACGCCGCTGCCGGCCAGTTCCTGGCGCTGGCAGAGCATCAAGGCCTCCAGTGCATGCTTCGACGCGGAATAGGCGCCGCGAAAGCGCACCGGCACGAGGCCAAGGATCGACGAACAGTGGACGATGCGGCCGTCACCCTGGCGGCGCATCACCGGCACCAGCCGGCGGGTCAAATCATGCCAGCCGAAGAAATTCGCCTCGAACTGCTGCTTGAGCGCCGCAACGGGCAGATCCTCGACGGCGCCCGGCTGCGCATAGGCGCCGTTGTTGAAAAGGGCGTCGAGCCGGCCGCCGGTGCGGTCGAGCACCGCCGCCACCAGCGAGGCGATGGAGTCCGGCTCGCAATAATCGAGATAGAAGGCCTCGATGCCATCGGCTTCGAGCGCGGCGATGTCCTGCGGCTTGCGCGCCGTTGCGAACACCCGCCAGCCTTCTGCCTTCAACGCGCGGGCGCAGTACGCGCCTATTCCCGAAGACGCACCGGTGATGATAATCGAGCGCAACTTTCGCGCCGGACTGTTCGTGGTTTCGCCAAGGGTTGCCATTTGCCGCAATCCCTTCCCATATTCCCGGCGTGGAGACAATTGGAGGGCGCGGTTCTTGTTGCGGAAGATCGTAGCCCTCAAGCGGGTCCTCTACGACGCGCTCGGCCATTTCAACACCGATGACGGCTGGGCGATGGCCAGCCATCTGGCGATCACATCGCTGATGGCACTGTTCCCGTTCCTGATCTTCGCGACGACGCTGGCGAGCTTCCTGGGCGCGCAGGCGTTCTCCGACACCGCCGTGCATCTGGTCTTCGACACCTGGCCCGAACAGATCGCCAAGCCGATCGCGCGCGAAGTGCTCAATGTGCTGACCGTCCGGCGCACCGACCTTTTGACCTATGGTGTGGTGCTTGCTGCCTATTTTGCGTCGAACGGCATCGAGGCGCTGCGCACGTCGCTCAACCGCGCCTATCGCGTTTCGGAAACGCGCGGCATCATCTACCGCCGGGTGCAGAGCATCATCTTCGTTCTCATCGCCACGGCCGGTTTCCTGGCGATCAGCGTGCTCCTGGTGTTCGCGCCGCTGCTGGCGCGGATCGCCGAAGCCCATATCGACTGGATCAAGCCCTATATGGGCACCATCACGCTGTGGCGTTACGTCATCGCTTCGGCGGTCATTGTCGGCGGATTGTTTGCCGTGCATTTCTGGCTGCCGGCGGGCAAGCGCCGCTTCGTCTCGCTGGTGCCGGGCATCGTCTTCACGCTGGCGGCATGGCTTATCGGTTCGACCATCTTCGCCACCTATCTCGACCACTTCTCGTCCTATGTGACGACCTATGCCGGCCTGGCCTCGATCATGATCGCCGTGGTCTTCCTCTACATGGTCTCGGCGATCTTCATCCTTGGCGGCGAGCTCAATGCTGCGATCAGCCGCTATCTGGAGGCACGTGCGCGGGTGGGATGACAGGTAGAATTGAGGAATTGAAGAACTGAAGGATTGGAGAAAAAGCGGGCCATATCCGGCGCTGTCTGTGCTTCTTCCTCAATTCCTCAATTCCTCAATTCCTCAATTCCTCAATTCCTCAATTCCTCAATTCCTCAATTCCTCAATTCCTCAATTCCACAGTTCTTCCCTTCGTCTGCCGCGCCGTTGCCAGGCCAACGCCGAATGTGGTGATCGCCATGCCCACGATCTGCAGGGCGTTGAGCTGCTCGTCGAACAGGGCCCATGCGATGACCGCCGTCACCGCCGGCACCAGGTAGAACAGCGACGCCACCTTCGACATCTCGCCGTCGCGGATCATCACCATCAGCAGGAAAATGGCGCCGAGCGACAGCACCAGCACCAGCCAGGCCATGGCGAAGATCAGCTCGCCATTGATGACGACGGTGTGGGTTTCGAAAGCGAGCGAGGCAAGGAGCATCAGCGAACCACCGCCGACATATTGCCACATGGTCGCCGCGACGAGGTCGCCGCCGGAGGCGAAGCGCTTCTGCCAGATGGTGCCGGCGCTCATGCCGAGCACCGAGACCAGTGAGGCGGTCAATGTCGCCGCGGTCACGCCGCCGCCCAGCGCGCCGAGCTTCGGCCACAGCACGATGACGATACCGATGAGGCCGATGCCAAGGCCAAGCCAGTGGCGCGGCAGGATCGCCTCGCCGAGAAACTTACCGGCAAGCACCGCCGTGATCAGTGGCTGCAGGCCGACGATGAGGGCTGAAAAGCCGGCCGGCATGCCCCTGTGGATGGCCCAGAAGACGGCGCCGAGATAGACGCCATGCATCAGGATGCCGGCGCCGGTGGCATGCAGCGCCTCCTGGCGGGTGGCTCTTTTCGAGCCAAGCACAAGCATCAGGACGGCCAGCAGGATAGCAGCGAGGACGAAACGCGCGGCGAGGAAGGTGAACGGTTCCGCCCACGGCATGGCGTAGCGCGCACCGATGAAGCCGGTGGCCCACAAGACGACGAAGGTGGCGGGGATGAACCGCTTGATGCTGTGCATGTTCCGGAGGCCGCCGTACTGGGGAGAGTTGACCGTGGCGCTGCTCTAATGCGCTTCAACCCGACGCGCAAAGCGAAACCATTGATCCATACATCACTGAAATTCAACGGCCGGCGCATTTGGCAGGTGATCTCGCCTGGTCAAAGCCCGACCGTCCGTCTGATGTCATCAGGTGATGCGCCGGCATGGCGCAGCGCGGCAAGACCGGTGTCACGGAGGCTCTTCGACAGCTTTCGGCCGTCGGGTCCGAGGATGAGGCGATGATGGAAATAGGCCGGTTGCGGCAGCCCCAGGAGTCGCTGCAGCAGGCGCTGCACGCCGGTGGCGGAAAACAGATCCTGGCCGCGTACGACGTGGCTGACGCCTTGCAGCGCATCGTCCATGACGACGGCGAGGTGGTAACTGGTCGGGATGTCACGGCGCGCCAAGATCACGTCGCCCCAGTCCTGCGGGCGGGCTTCCACGGAGCGCGTCGCGGAAAGCGTCTCGTCGGAATACTCCGTCCAGGACAGGTCCTTGCCGACACGCGCCATGGCGGCCTCGACATCCAGACGCCAGGCGAAGGGCGCATTCTCGACTATCCGCCGCTGACGTTCCTTCAGCGGCAGCGCCTTGTCCGCGGCGGGGTAGAGCGGCACGCCATCGGGATCGCGCGGCCAGTCGCGCCCACGCTTTTCGCTGTCGGTGATGAAGGCGCGGATCTCGCCACGGCTCATGAAGGCGGGGTAGACGAGTTCCTCCGCGATCAACCGCTCGAGCACCGCCTGGTATTCGGCGAAATGCTCGGACTGGCGGCGCACCGGCTCTTCCCAGCCAAGCCCCAGCCATTTCAGGTCGGCAAGTACGCCGGCCTCGAATTGCGGCGTGCAGCGCGTCGTGTCGATATCCTCGATGCGCAGCAGCAGGCGTCCGTGCGCCCGTGCCGCCAGCTTCTGGTTGAGCAGCGCCGAATAGGCGTGGCCGAGATGCAGGTCGCCGTTGGGGCTGGGCGCGAAGCGGAATGTCAGGAGTGTCATCTCTCAGGCGGCAATCATGTTTTGCGGCGCTTCGCCAATTGCTACCCTGTCGACGGTCGAGGAACAAGAAAGCATGCGCCGTATCGTGACATCAGACGACATTGCCCGGGGGCTCGACGCGCTTTGCGTGATCGACCCGCGCCTGGAAAAGGTGCGCGGCATGGCCGGCGAGGTGCCGCTGCGGCTGTCCGAGCCGGGGTTTCGAAGCCTGGCGTCGATCGTCGTCTCGCAGCAAGTGTCCCGCGCCAGTGCCGATGCCATCTTCGGCCGGCTGACCAAGCTCGTCGATCCGCTGACGCCGCAGGCGATCCTGGCCGCCGGCGAGGACATGTTTCGCGAAGCCGGCCTGTCGCGGCCCAAACAGCGCGGCCTGATCGCTGTTGCCCAGGCCGTGGTCGACGGCCTCGACCTTCATCACCTCTGTTCGCTCGATGCCGAGGAGGCGATCACGACGATGACGGCGGTGTCCGGCATCGGTCCGTGGACAGCGGAAGTGTATCTCTTATTCGCCGCCGGGCATCCCGACATCTTCCCCGCGCGCGACGTCGCGCTGCAGAGCGCGGTCGGCCACGCGCTCGGCATCGAGCCGCGTCCGCCGGAGAAAACCCTGATCGCATTGGCCGAATCATGGAGCCCGTGGCGAGGTGTCGCATCACGGCTTTTCTGGTCCTATTATCGCGAAACCAGAGGGCGGGACGCCGCGCCGCCGGCCTGAATCCGCAAAAAATCATAAAAATCATGCATTTTTGGCGCTTAGGCGACGCGACAATCCGCTTCACATCCCTGTCATGTCGGGCTTACAGTATCCGCGCCGTTCGGGTCTAGAACCAAGGAGGTGAACACGTGACGGTTGCCGTATCTCCGGATGGGCTTCCAGCACTGGTGCTGAATGCGGATTACCGTCCGCTCAGCTATTACCCCTTGTCGCTCTGGTCGTGGCAGGATGCCATCAAGGCGGTGTTCCTCGACCGGGTGAACATCGTCGCCGAATACGAGCACGCCGTCTCCTCGCCGACCTTCTCGATGAAGCTGCCGAGCGTGGTCAGCCTGAAGGCCTATGTGAAGCCCTCCAGGCACCCGGCCTTCACCCGCTTCAACGTCTTCCTGCGCGATCGCTTCCAGTGCCAGTATTGCGGCACGCCTGAGGATCTGACCTTCGATCACGTCATCCCCCGCCATCGCGGCGGCGCGACGACATGGGAGAATGTCGTTGCCGCCTGCTCGCCCTGCAATTTGAGGAAGGGCGGCATGATGCCCGCGCATGCCAAGATGTGGCCGCTGCAGAAGCCTTTCCAGCCGACGGTGCACGATCTGCACAACAATGGCCGCCTGTTCCCGCCCAACCATCTGCATGAGAGCTGGATGGATTATCTGTACTGGGATGTCGAACTCGAACCCTGAGATCGTTCGAGAATTCGGGAGGCTGGCCGTCTGGAGCAATTGTCTGCGCTTCCGCCTACCAGACCATGATATCCGACACTCCCCGGTATCGGACCAGTTCGGTCGTGCTCACTTATCAGCGGCTTCGCGCTTAAGGACCGGCTTCCCCCACTCCGTCGCTGCTTCGCAGCGCCACCTCTCCCCCCTCCGGAGGGAGAGGAAGGGAGCCTCTCTCGGAGGAGCGCTGGCTACAACAGGTTCGCGCCCCTTCCTCTACCCCGTCGATCGGGGGAGAGGTGGCTCGGCGACGCCGAGACGGAGTGGGGGTCGACCTGGCTCGGACGTCGAAGCCGCGCCACCCGAGTCAGCCCGACGAATTTTTGCGCGAACCCTGCGTCGCGCTGCTCAATCAGTCGCGGGTGAGGGCGCCGCGGAAGGCGACGGCGGCGAGGATCAGGCTGGCGATGGCGTTCCAGCCGGCCAGGGACAGGCCAAGGATGCGCAAGGCGGCTTTGTCGCAGGACGGCGGCACGAATTTGTCGAGCGCGTCGAGCACGCCCTTGCCGCCGGTGTCGACCGGCCCGGCGCCTGCGGTACAATCGGTCGGGCCGGCCCACCACTGCCATTCGACGCCGGAGTGGTAGACGCCGAGATAGAGGCCGTAGAGCATCAGGATGCCGCCGACGGCCAGCAGGCCGCGCGTCAGCCAACTGGGTGCGTGCAGCATCGACGCAATCACCGCCAGCACCATCAGCGGCACGCCGACATAGTAGGGCGTGCGCTGTTCGAGGCAGAGGTGGCAGGGGATATAGCCGCCGAGATACTGGAAGCCGAGCGCCGAGCCAACGGTGGCGGCCATGGCGACGGCGAGGAACAAGGCGGTCAGCGTGCGCTGGCGTCCGGTGTCGGCATTCATGGTCGCTGTCATTTCAATCAGTCCGTCCGGCTCGCAATGGTTCTGTTCAGAACGCGTATTTGACCAGGATATAGAGCAAAATCAGGGCAGCCGCGCCGGCGCCGGCGATGAGGCCGAGGCGCTTTTCGATGAATTCGCGGATCGGTTCGCCATAATGGCGCAGCAGCCAGGCGAGCAGCAGGAAACGGCCACCGCGGGCTACGATCGCCAGCACCACGAACAACAGCAAATTGACGCCGATGACGCCGGACAGGATCGTCACCACCTTGATCGGCGGCAGGTGGGCAGCGCCCGACGTGATCAGCATCAGGACGATGAAGCCGATGCCTGCCCCTGCGCGCAGCGCTTCGAACTCGTCGTACTTGCCGTAGAATTCGAGGATCGGCCTCGCCACCGCGTCATAGGCGTAGTGGCCGATGAACCAGCCGGCGATGCCGCCCAGCACCGAGGCGACGGTGGCGATCAGCGCATAGCGGTAGGCGCGATCCGGCCGCGACAGCGCCATCGGCAGATAGAGCACGTCGGCCGGCACCAGGAACACCGAGCTTTCGACGAAGGCGATGAAGGCCAGCCACCATTCGGCGGATTTGCGGGCCGCCAGCGACAAGGTCCAGTCGTAAAGTCCGCGAAGCATCGGCACTCCTAATGCGTGTCGTTCCATTGCGCAGGCAGGTTGGGGTTAACGGCATGCACGCAACAAAGACCCAGAGCACGCCATCCGTCCCCGCAGACGTGCCGCGCTTTGATGCGCCGCCTGTCTAGAAAGATTTTCCGCGCTGCACAATGGCAGCCCCCTCACGAAATCGAAAGGCGCAGTTTGGTCGCATCTTGAGGGCGCCGGAGAATTGGCCAGTTGACGAACAGCCCTCCAACCGTATAGTCCCGCGCCATCCAGGCCGCCCGGCCTGAGCCCCTATGGCGGAATTGGTAGACGCGCTCGACTCAAAATCGAGTTCCGCAAGGAGTGCTGGTTCGATTCCGGCTAGGGGCACCATCCTTCACTCTTCGAGCTTCGGGTGGGACAATTTAGCCTGTGTTTGTTTTGGGATCCGCTTGTGCGCGGCAGCGCCGGCGTTGCGTTCCCGGTTGGCCTTTTGGTGTATCGTGGTCTGCTGTTTCCCATGCTAACGCTTGCCGGCCCTTGTTCGCCTGCAAGTGCCCCTTCAGGCTGATCGGCGCTTTTCGCTCAACAAAACTCGCAGATGCGGTAACGCCGCATGCGCCACCGCCTTGGGTGGTTGCGTGAACATGCAAGGCGGTTCCGCAGCGCCTAGAAGGCAGGTCTTTTGCCAATCCAATGTAATGGACCAACAACCGCCGCAGACACGCGGGGCAATATTGATATTGTTCGGGTAGGCGTAATAGCCGATCGGCGTTGGACCGAAAACGACACAACACGGCGTCCCTACACAGCTTGCGATATGAACAAGCCCTCCCTCCATGTCGAAATGCATGGACGAGTTCGCAAGAACGGAGGTGATTTGCGGCTGTGTTGTCTTGGAAGAAAGGTTGTAGTCGGCCGAACTGAGGGTGCCTCCTACCACGCCGACTTGGACAACCGGAAGATCCGGCAACTGCGCCTTCACCTCTTTCACGACATCATCCAAGAACGGATAATCTCGCGTAGCTCGAGGGCGACCCGACTCCTCGCTGAAGGAATTATGGACGGTAATGTAGGGTTTATGGTCCAGTCCCAAGCTTTGAACCAAGGACGCATCCTCAGGTAACGGATATTGATGGCCGCCAAAGGGCACACCGCTGACATGGTTCAGAAAGGTGTCTCGCCTCACGTTCTGAAATTGGGCTACAAGTGCTGGATGGAAGTCCAAATGAGGATGCGCATCGATCGCATGCGAAAACATCTTCCGATAGGGTGCGATGCTTTGCAGCATTGCTGAAAGCGCCGGCCACCGTTCGGCAGCGGCAGAACTCATGTGCACAAGATCTACGGTGTGTGTGAGCTGCAGGACAAGAAGATATCGATGCGTGACCCACGTAAATACGCGTTTCGGAGCTTCAATGAAAGTTACATCCGGGAGAGGCTCGTAGAGCCAGCCCATTCCGCCCGTTACGGAATAGACGTCGATCTTTGCGCGGCCAAAGTGGCTCAGCAGATCGCGAATAAACCGGACGGCCACGATATGGTCGCCCATGCCGCCTGTTACACGAATGGCAATGCTGTCTCGTCGTTCTACGTTGATCGCTAGATGAAGTGCTAACGCCGCATTCTTGAAGCCGTTGCGCGTCCTGCGTGAGAAGCGCGTAAGGCCTCGATCTTGCCTACTCATGGCGATTCCTAAGCTTTGACGTTGAACATTCTTCCAGACGGTATCTACGCCGCCGCCGCTCCAGATGCTATCCAAGGGCATGGAGCGCTCGGCGATGCAATGATCGAGCCGGGACTGATGGCGAGGAGACCTGCGGCAGCCATTTCATTTTTCATGGCTCGGAATCCTCGCTCTGGCAGGGATCAAGACGCTTGCTGAGGGCATCCACAGACAGGACAACCGTTGGAATGCACTCGACGTTTCGACGGCCTCGAGTTCGGTGTGCCAGAAGGGCGGCGGCGTCATGCCGATCACCAACACGTCCGTCGGCTCGGCGTGGCCACCTGCGTACCGATATGCCTCAGCAGGCGGTCAAGACGCTTTGCGCGTCCCGCCGGTGGGGCCGCCGTCATTGGCCGCGCCGATCTCGCCAGCCGCCAGCAATTCGTCGAATGTCCGTTCGAGATCGGCATTGTCATCGGCTGCCGGTCCGCTGGGGGGATCCTGGCGTGTCAGCGTTTCCAGCCTTTGATGAAGCTGGCGGTTTTCATCGCGGCAACGGGCATGCGCGAGTTCGTCGGTCATGCCGCGCAAGCGGAGATCGGCGAGTTGGACCTTCACCGCGCCATAGTCTCGGCGCGCCGCGTCGCGCTCCTGGCGCAACGTCGCGATCTCGGCTTCCGAGGTTTGGCCCCGATACTCGGCCACGTCCTCGGCGCGCTGCCCGACCCTCGGCGTTGCGCGGACCACGCTTTGATCGGCGGCGCTGCGCTGGAGCGAGCGCAACCTCTTTTCAAGTTCGACGGCCCGCTCCTGCGCGGCGGCGGCGCAATCGCCGAGAACGCCGCGCTGATGCTCGAGCGTGGACAGCCGCACCTGCAGGTCCTGCTGCACCAGCATCTGCGCAGACAGTTTGCCGGTCAGTCTTTCGTTGTGGAGCTGGTAATCCGCGACCTTGGAACGAAGCAGCATGGCGGCCTGTTGCAAGCTGGCGAGCCGCGATGCAACGTCCTCACGCGCCTGCTCTGCGGCTTGCCTGGCGATGATCTCGTCGCGAAATTGCCCCGACACGCGCGCCAGGTTCCGGCCCAGACGCTCGACCTCGACATTCGCTTCGAGGAACCGCGTTGCGCGCTGGCCGGCATGCCTGTCCGCTTGCGCAATGGTCTGCCGTGCCCTGTTGAGTTGGACTTCCAGGTCGGCAATGGTCTTGCTCGCGATCGATAGCTCGCGCGATTTTCGCCCAAGCTCTTTCGAGGTGCGATCCTGCAAGCGCTGCAGCTTCGCCACCTCTTCCTGCAATTCCCATTTGTCGGTATCGGGAGCGTCGGCATCGTGCGTTTGCGCATCAAGCCTGCCCACATCGTGGTCAACCAACGACCACGCCGAGTCGTCACCGGCACGTGGATCCAGCCTGTCGTTGGACAAGGGCGAGGAGCCGCGCATGGCGCGGGCCTGGCTCGAGCCCGTCCGGGCCGAAGTCGAGCCGAGGGAGGCGGCCAGCGTGTCTGACTGGGCCAATCCGGTCACGGGCTCCTCTTCGAAGAGAGGCAAAGCTTGATACGTTGCGGCTCGAATGCTTCGAATCAGTTCGTCGAAGTCTTCGTCGGCCCTTCGGACAACGGCGCTATCCTCCGCACTGATGTGCCGGGCGCCGTTGGCCTCATGATTCAGCGACATTTCTCTCTCATCGCTACCGAATCACTAGATTATCGTGAATTAAGAACAAGAATGCGAGTAGGTTTTATCGGCTTTCACTGGAAATTTCTGCGAGAAATCTCGTTTTTTTATAAGCAGAGATCAATATTCGCGTTTGCCTGCTGGCAACCGAAGTAAACTCCCGGTCACCCACCCGTCAAATATTGCAGCGAAGATGTGCCATTCTCCAGAACCGCACCCTGCCTTTTCTCAGCGCCGCCCCAACAGGCTCTTCATGCGGTTGCGCAGCAGGCGGGCCATGTTGCGGGTCTCGCGGTAGAGGTGCAGTTGCGAGGCGGCCTGGCGGGTGAGGCGGTCGGCATCCGGCGCCAGGCCGATCACCAGCGTGCCCATCGGCTTGCGCTCCGCCCATAGCCGGCTCATCACCGGATGGTCGGGCACCGCGCAGGAATCGGTCATCATGATGTTGGGATCGTCGAGATGCTGCCTGGTCACCTCGATCATCAGCAGCGTGCCGGGCGAATAGCTGGCCAGCGTCTCGTCATAGGCCGTCTTCCAGGTATAGGCGATGCCGGCTTCGACGAAGACGATCAGGCAGGCGATGGTGCGGCCGTCGAGCGTCAGCGAATGGATGCGGCACATGTCCTGTTCGGCCAGCCGGTGCACGGCTTCGCGGGCGAAGGCGGCGCGGAAGCGGTCGATCGCCATGGCGGTGCGTTCGCGGCCTTTCCAGCCGGCCGCTTCCAGCGACAGGAAGCCTTCGATGGCATGGCGGATGTCTTCGGGGCCGCGCGCCACGACATGCTCAAGCTTGCCAAGGTCGCCAAGGCGCCGCTTCAGGCGGCGGAACTCGCGATAATGGTGCGCGCGCAGCGAGGCCTTCAGATAATCATCTCCATCGAGCTCGCTCTCCAGCGCCGGGCGCTGGATCTGGCCGGTGGTGACCAGCGTCAGGCCGCGCGCCTCGGCCACGGTGGCAAGCAGGCTCGCCACCGGGCCATCGAGCCGGACATCGGCCAGGACGAAGACTTTCGGCAGCTTGAGGTGCGGGCGCGACAGCATCGAGAAGAAGTCTTCGACGACGCCGACCGGATCGTCGCGGTCGACCAGCGGCGTGCCGAGCGGACCGAACGGGCTCGACCATGTGCGCATGACCGGCACGCCGAGCGGCACCACCGGCCGTTCCACCGAGAACGGCACCAGAAGGCGCAGCCGGTTGCGGTATTCGTCGCCGTCGCGGATGACCGCCAGCCGCACCTCGCGGTCCTCCAGCCGCGGCATGGCGGGCGCCAGGAAACGCGGGTTGAAGAACACGTTGGGCTCGACCGTGCGGGCGCAGAGATAATCCAGCTCCTCGACCAGGTCGAAGCCGGCCGATGCCGGATAGATGGCGAGCTTGCGCTCGGGCCGGTTGTTGGCGAGGATTTCAATGTGAGCGGGGTCGGCGTCGCGGGTCAGTCCGGCAAGGCCAGACACCATCGCGCCGGCAGTGCCGCCGCTGGTTTCCTCAAGCAACGGGATGGCAGCCATCACGCGGCTCCTTTCGGGGCTAAGAAGATGAGCATGGCGATGCCGAGCTTGCGCCACACCGTGAAGGAGAGCGCGCCGGCTTCGAAGATCATGGCAAAGGCGGTGGCCATTGCCGCGCCCCACAGGCCGAACATCGGGATGAGCACCACATTGAGGGCGATGTTGAAGGCCAGCGTCATGGCATAGACGGCAGCACAGATGTTCTGGTTGCCGCTCATCGTCAGCAGGCTTTCGCAGGGGCCGACGGCGGCCCGCGCCACGACGCCGAAGACAAGCAGGAACAGCAACGGATAGCCTGATGTGAATTCAGGGCCGAACAGCACCAGCATCGGCTCGCCGAGCGCCAGCACCAGCAGTGCCATCAAGAGCGATGGCCAGAACGTCCACGACACCGTCTCGCGGGCGAAGGCGGCAAGCCTTTGCGGGTCGCCATGGGTGAACTGCGCATAGCGCTGGGCAACGCCGGCCTTGACGGCGAAGTAGACGAAATGCACCAGCGCCAGCGTCTTCACGGTGGCGAAATAAACGGCGACGTCGTTGGGATCCATATAGGCGCCGACCATCAGCACATCGGCATTGGTGAGCAGGAAGAAGAAGCTCTCGACCAGGAAGATCGGCAGCGAGACGACGAACCATTGCGCGAAATGGACCTTTATCGGCCCCGCCGGGATCTGCCGTTCCATGCGCTGGGTGACACCGACGAGTTGTCCCAGCGTGGTGGCGTAGGTGGCGGCGATCGAGGCGAAGATGGCGGTCCTGGCATCGGGTGCGTAGCCCACGAACAGCATCAGCGCCATGAACAGCAGGATCAGCACGGGCCGCACCAGATAGGTCGGCGACAGGGCAAACAGCGCCCAGCTGTTGGCGCGTGCCAGGCCCGACAAAAGGTCGGACATGGCGATCATCGGCAGGCAGATGACGCCGAGGATGAACGGGATCACATAGTAGTTCTCGATCCAGGGTGCCGCCAGCCAGACGCCGAGCGCGCCGAGCCCGGCAATCAGCGTGGAGGCGATCAGCACGAACAGACGGCTGGCTAGCACGATGCCGCGCAGTTCGTCCATCAAGCCGCGCTCGCGATATTCGGGAATGTAGCGGATGACCGAGGTGTGGAAGCCCAGGCAGGCGAGATTGCCGACGATGACCATCGTCACCCAGACGAGGACGAAGATGCCATATTCGAACGAGCCCATCCAGCGTGCCATCAGCACCTGGCTGACGAAGGCGATGACGGCGCTAACGATGCGGACCGAGAAGGCGATGACCGACATGCGGCTCGCCTCGCCGCGCTCGTCGGCGGTGAACAGCACGGCATCGATGCGGCCAAGCAACGGCCCCATGCGCAGCGCCCAACGCTGCGGCAAGAACCGCCCGGCAGTCGTGGCCGCGGAAAAGCGCACCCCGATTTCTCTCCGTTTTCCGCTTCTTTTTCAGGCGTTAGTGTAGCGGAGACACATTAAGAAAACGTGGGTGGGGAGCCCCCTTCGCCCCGTCACTATACGGGGAGAAGGTGCCGGCAGGCGGATGAGGGGCGGCGCTGGCGGTGGGAGGGTTTGCGCTGTGCGCTTGGCAAAGAACGGAGGAAATACGAGCGCAAATGATGGCGGGTTAACATTCAAGCACTTTCCCAGAAGCGCGAAACCCGCTCTAATACGCCCGTTCTGGGGAAACCATGTCACAGCTTATAATTCACGGCCATGTGACTCTGGGGGCCCGAGACAAGTTCGTTGCGCGTTGGGTTGTATGAGGATGGGACGATGAAGGCGACCGTTCCACCCTTTGCAGAGTTCTTTGTGCCGGTCTTGCGGGCATTGGACGCGCTCGGCGGCTCCGCTTCGATCGAAGAGATCGACGACAAGACGGCAGTACTGATGAACATTTCCGATGCGGCGCGGGCGGTGCTGGTTGGTGATGGTCCAAGGGCAAAGTTCGATTATCGCTGCGCCTGGGCACGAAGCTGGCTGAAGAATGCAGGCCTCACGAACAATAGCGAGCGCGGCGTGTGGGCGCTCACGGCGGAAGGCCGGGCATCGCTGTCACTTGCTCCGGAAGAAATCGTACGGCTTGTCAGGCGAGCCGACGCGGCACTACGCAAAGCGAAAACTGTCGTTGCCCCCGAGCGCGTGGAGGCCGAAGCGGAAGCAGCTGATATCGCCTTGAAGGACTGGCGGGAGCAACTGCTCGACATACTTCTGGCGCTTGATCCCGCGGCCTTTGAGCGGTTGTGCCAGAGAATTCTCCGTGAGGCCGGCTTTATCAAGGTCGAGGTGACCGGGAGGAGCGGCGATGGTGGCATCGACGGCACCGGTGTATTGCGGGTCAACCTGCTTTCGTTCCACGTGCTATTCCAGTGCAAGCGTTGGAAAGGCTCGGTGGGGTCAGGCGTCGTGCGCGACTTTCGCGGTGCAATGGTTGGTCGAGCCGATAAGGGCCTTGTCATCACCACCGGTACATTTACCGCGGATGCGCGGCGCGAGGCTGTGCGCGACGGCGCTCCTGCCATCGACCTGATCGATGGTGACGGATTATGCGATCTGCTCAAGGATCAGAAGATCGGCGTGCGAGTGAAGATGGTGGAGGAAGTGACGGTCGACGAGGCGGCATTCGCCGAGTTTTAACGACGCCAATCGCGGAACCCAGCGCCGCCCCTCATCCGCCCTTCGGGCACCTTCTCCCCGTGAACGGGGAGAAGGGAAAAAAAGCGCCGCGCCCTTACGCGAACGCCCCGTGGCAGTGCTTGTACTTCTTCCCCGAACCGCAGGGGCAGGCTTCGTTGCGGCCGACTTTGCCCCAGGTGGCCTGGTTGTTGGGGTCGCGGTCCTCGGGAGCGACGACGGCGGTTGTCTCCGGGCGGACCAGGAGGGCGGTTTCGCCGCCTTCGAAGTCGTTCTCGCCGGTGGTGCCGTCGATGTGGGTGCCGAACATGTCGGGGGCTTCCGGGGGCGGCGCTTCGGCGGCCTGGCGGACCAGTTCGACGCGCATCAGCTGCGCGGTGACGGCCTGGCGCAGATTGCCCAGCATGGCCTGGAACAGCTCGAATGCTTCGCCCTTGTACTCCTGCAGCGGATCGCGCTGGGCGTAGCCGCGGAAGCCGACGACCGAACGCAGATGGTCGAGATTGACGATGTGCTCGCGCCACAGATGATCGAGCGTCTGCAGCACAACCGAGCGCTCGACATAGTTCATCACCTCGGGGCCAAAACGCTCGGCGCGCTCCTTGGCGGCGGCTTCGGCGGCCTGCCCGATGCGCTCGCGGATGTCGTCTTCGGCGATGCCCTCTTCCTTGGCCCAGTCCTCGACCGGCAGGTCGAGGTTGAGGAACTCGGCGATCTCGGCCTTCAGCCCGGCAACGTTCCACTGCTCGGCATAGGCGTTTTCGGGAATGGCCTTGGCGACGATCTCGTCGATGACGCCTTCGCGCATCTCGGCGATCGTTTCGGACAGGCCTTCGCCGTCCATCAGCTCGATGCGCTGCTCGAACACCACCTTGCGCTGGTCGTTGGAGACGTCGTCATATTTCAAAAGGTTCTTGCGGATGTCGAAGTTGCGCGCCTCGACCTTCTTCTGCGCCTTTTCCAGTGCCTTGTTGATCCACGGATGGATGATCGCCTCATCTTCCTTGAGGCCGAGCTTCTGCAGCATGCCGTCCATGCGCTCGGAGCCGAAGATGCGCATCAGATCGTCCTGCAGGGACAGGAAGAATTTCGAGCGGCCGGGGTCGCCCTGACGGCCGGAACGGCCGCGCAACTGGTTGTCGATGCGGCGCGATTCGTGGCGTTCGGTGGCCAGCACGTAGAGGCCGCCGGCGGCCAGCGCCTTTTCCTTCAGCCGCTCGATGTCGGCAATGATTTCCTTTTCCCGCGCCTCGCGCTCGGGTCCGGCCGGCATGTCGCCGAGCTCTTCCTCGATGCGCATCTCGGCATTGCCGCCGAGCTTGATGTCGGTGCCGCGGCCGGCCATGTTGGTGGCGATGGTGATGGCGCCGGGCTTGCCGGCCTGGGCGACGATCGCCGCCTCGCGCTCGTGATGGCGGGCGTTCAGCACTTCGAAATCGGTAAAACCTTCCTTGCGCAGGCGCTCGGCCAGCTGCTCGGACTTTTCGATGGAAGTGGTGCCGACCAGCGTCGGCTGGCCCTTGGCGCTGGCTTCGCGGATCTCTCTCACGATCGCCTTGTATTTCTCCTCGACCGTCCGGTAGACCTCGTCGTCCTCGTCGATGCGCACGACCGGCAGATTGGTCGGGATCTCGGTGACTTCGAGACCGTAGATGTTGCCGAATTCCTCGGCCTCGGTCAGCGCCGTGCCGGTCATGCCGGAGAGCTTCTTGTAGAGGCGGAAATAATTCTGGAAGGTGACGGAGGCCAGCGTCTGGTTCTCCGGCTGGATCGCCACATGCTCCTTGGCTTCGAGCGCCTGGTGCAGGCCTTCCGAATAGCGGCGGCCCGGCATCATGCGGCCGGTGAACTCGTCGATGATGACGATCTCGCCGTTGCGGACGATGTAGTCCTTGTCCTTCTGGAACAGCCGGTGCGCCTTCAGCGCGTTGTTGACGTGATGGACGATGGCGACGTTCTCGACGTCGTAGAGCGACTCGCCCTTGAGCAGGCCGGCATCGCGCAAAAGGTTCTCGAGCTTCTCGGTGCCTTCCTCGGTGAAGATCGAGGTCTTCTGCTTCTCGTCGATCTCATAATCCTGCGGCTGCAGCTGGATGATGAAGGTGTCGATGGTGTTGTACATTTCCGAACGGTCCTCGAGCGGACCGGAAATGATCAGCGGCGTGCGCGCCTCGTCGACCAGGATGGAATCGACTTCGTCGACGATCGCGTAATTGTGACCGCGCTGCACCATCTGGGCGCGCTCGTATTTCATGTTGTCGCGCAGATAGTCGAAGCCGAGCTCGTTGTTGGTGGCGTAGGTGACATCGGCGGCGTAGGCGGCGCTGCGCTCCTCGTCAGACAGGCCATGGACGATGACGCCGACCGAGAGGCCGAGGAACTTGTAGACGCGGCCCATCCATTCGGAGTCGCGGGTGGCCAGGTAATCGTTGACGGTGACGACGTGGACGCCTTTGCCGGCGAGCGCATTGAGGTAGACCGGCAGCGTCGCGACCAGGGTCTTGCCCTCGCCGGTGCGCATCTCGGCAATACCGCCATTGTGCAGCACCATGCCGCCGATCAGCTGGACATCGAAGGGGCGCATGCCGAGCACGCGGCGCGCTGCCTCGCGGGCGGTGGCGAAGGCCGGCACCAACAGGTCGTCGAGTGTGGCGCCATTGGCTATGTCCTGGCGGAACTTCGCGGTGCGGCCGACCAACTCCTCGTCGGAGAGCGCCCGCATCTCGTTTTCCATGGCGTTGATCGCCTCGACACGGGGCCGGGTCGATTTGACCCGACGGTCGTTGGAGGAACCGAAAACCTTACGGGCGAGACCGCCGAGACTGACCATCCAATGGTCCTTTCGATAGAATTCTCAATCTTGAGATGAGCGCCGGCCGGCCCCATCAATTCCACGTGAACACTGGCGAACACATTAGTGAACACTGGCAAACACAAAAAGCGCCCGGAAAACGGTTCTGGACGCAAAGTCGTTGGACAGATAAGAGGGGGCTCAACTGATGTCAACGCCGCGCTGGCCCTGCTGGCTGCGCCAAATTCCGCCACAATCTGGCCGATCTGGAAGCACCCTCTTAACAATCCCCACCGGAGTCCACCCTATGTCCCTGTTGTTCCGCCGCGCGTCGCTCGCCAGCCTTGGCTTGGCCGTCGGCCTGTCGGCCCTTTCGCTCTCGCCGCTGATGGCGCAGCAAACCGCTCCCGCCCCGGCGGATGCAGCAGCGCCAGCCGCGGCACCGGTCGATCCGAATAAGGTTATCGCCACGGTCAACGGCCAGCCCCTGACCGAAGCCGATCTGGTGCTTGCCGAAGGGGAATTGTCACAGCAGTTCGCGCAATTGCCACCCGAGCAGCGCCGTGCCGCAGCGCTCTCGGCTGCCATCGAGATCCGTGTCATGGCCGCCCAGGCGGTCACGTCAGGGCTCGACAAGGATCCCGACTTCCAGCGCCGCATGGCCTTCCTGCAGCAGCGCGCGCTGCATGGCGAGATGGTCGAGAAGGGCGTCGTCGACAAGGTCACCGACGCCGAGGTCCGCGCCCGCTACGACCAGGAAATCGCCAACACGCCGCCCACCAACGAGCTGCATGCCCGTCACATCCTCGTGAAGACGAAGGAAGAGGCCGAGGCCATCATCAAGCAGCTCGACGGCGGCGCCGACTTCCAGAAGCTCGCCAACGAGCACACCAGCGATCCCTCGGGCAAGACCAGCGGCGGCGATCTCGGCTGGTTCGGACCTGGCCAGATGGTGCCGGAGTTCGACAAGGCGGCCTCCGCGCTCGAGGTCGGCAAATACACCGAGCAGCCGGTGCAGTCGCAGTTCGGCTGGCATGTCATCAAGCTCGAGGACAAGCGCACCAAGCAGCCGCCGGCCTTCGACGACGTCAAGGACCAGGCCAAGCAGGCGGTCATCCGCGACAAATATTTTGCGCTGGTCAAGTCGCTGCGCGCCGGCGCCAAGATCGAGATCCCCGACGCGAACCTGAAGAAGACGGTCGATACGCTGGAAAGCGCCAAGTAAGACTGATAGCTCTTTGAAAAGGGCGCGGCAGCCAGGGGTTGCCGCGCCCTTTTTCATCGCCGTTTTTTAAGGGGCGGGCGCCGCTATGCCTCGCATCACGTAGTTGACCGCCTTGCCGATGGCGGCTTCGTCCTCGTCGAGCCGGTTGGTCAACAGATGTCTCCAGGCGAAGGAGGCGATCAGGTCTGCGACAACAGCTGAATCGACGCCGGCCGGGATTTCGCCCCTTGCCTTGGCGCGTTCGATGATCTGGCCGGTATGGGAGCGTCGGCCCAGCGAGTAGTCGGCAAGGGCCGCGGCAGCGGTCTCGTCCGACTGCGCCTCGGCGATCAGCGACCGGAACACGCTTCCCGACGATGTCTCGCGCCAGTGGGTGAACAGGTTTTTCAGGAAGCCGACGAGATCCTCCTCCAGCCGCCCGGTATCGGGAACCTCGACGCGCTTCTGGCGCTGATAGACCTCAAGCAGCAATGCCGCCTTGCTCGGCCACCAGCGATAGATGGTGGGTTTGCCGGCGCGGGCCCGCCGCGCCACCGCCTCGATCGAGAAACCGGCATAACCGGCTTCGACCAGTACGGCCTCGGCGGCTTCGAGAATGGCATCGGCGCTGTCGGGGTTGCGCCGCGCACCGATCGATCTGCGCGCCGGATCGGCGTCCTCGGCCATCTCTGTCTCCTCGCCAACACTATCGCCGGCAATATAGGCGACCCGACGCTCAAACGAAACGGCGCGTTTTCAAGCTTCGGGAACGGATGGTAGCGGCAGGGGTTAAGTTCATTCTCTGAAAGTCTACCGCCGTGTCGGTTGGCGAAGCTCCAAACGCAAAAACCCGCCGGGCGGCGGGTCACTGGCGCAAATCAGCACCATGGGCAAAAATGTAGCATAGCTGCCCTCACCGAGTCAAGAAAAAATTCCTATCGCCATGAGGCGCCGCCAGCTTGAATTGCCCGGCTGGCCGTGGGATCACGCCTACTGCATCGCCTGCGATGTCTCGGATTCGATACGCCAGCCGCCGCCGGCCTTGACCACCCCAAGCGTGACGCGCGCCTTGCCGGTCAGGCGTGCCGCCGACCTGTCCTTTGGAAGATAGTCGTAGCGCATCGCAAAGACTGCCTCGGCGCGATCTTCGCCCTGTGGAGTGACCTCCAGGCTGCCGGCCTCCATGCTTAGCGACCAGGAGGCCCACTGCGCGAACCAGTCGGCCTTGATCTTGACGATGGCGTCGGCGTCGTAGCGGGTTCCGAAGATGAAGGCGGATGGGCCGTAGAGCCGCTTGACGGTCTCGCTCATCGCCCCGGTGTCCGGCGTCAGATAGTCCTGGCGCAGGAATTTCTCGATCGATCCCTTGTCGTCGCCGACAGAGCGTTCAAGTGCGGCCACTTCCATTGAAGGCGCCGGCGCCGCGGCCGGCCTTTGTGGCTCTGCGGGTTGTCCGTCCGAGACGAATTCGAAGCGTTCGAGCAACGATCCCTGCTCCCAGGGGCGCTGGGTTTCGCGGGTTTGCGAAACCACGTCGCGGCGCACCGCGATCATCATGTCGTTGATGCTCTGGCCGGGCTCGGCGATGTGGCGCAGCAGGGCGGCGGCGAAAGGCGAGTTGCGTCCGCTGCCGTCCATGGCGACAGCGCCAGGTGCCGTCGAGAAGGCGATGAACGAGCCGCGCGTCGAATCGAATTGCGCCAGCCCGGCCAGCGCCTTCGCCGAGCGCGTGGTGGCGGTGCGGCTGAGACTGCGGGCAAACGGATTGTTGCGGCAGGCATCGAGAAACACCAGGCTGACCTTGGTCTGCTGTTCCATGATGTCGAGGACTTCGTCGATCGGCACTGCTTCGAGCTGCAACTTGACGGGCACGTCCAGCCTGGCGTCGACCGGCACGATGTAGTTGCGCCCGTCGACCTGCAGGCCGTGGCCGGCATAGTAGAAAAGCCCGACGCCGGCGCCCTGGAGCGCATCGGAAAACGCGCCGATGCTGCGTTCGAGTTCACGCTTGCCGAGATCATTGCCCTCGATCACCTCGAAGCCGATCGAGCGCAGCTTGTCGGCGATGTCGAGGGCGTCGTTGACCGGGTTGGCCAGCGTGCCGGCTTCGGCGTAAGTGCCGTTGCCGATGACAAGCGCCACGCGCCGTTGCGGCTGCGCATCCGCGCTCAGCAGCAAAAGTCCCAGAAATGCCCATGCAAGGATCGCAAGCCTGCCCATGGGGCAGATCATAACGCCATCGGCCCCGGCGACGCCATCGGATTTGCAATGCAGGCCTAACCACGAGCGGGTTCGAACTCCCGGGCAAGAGCGACGAAAACGCCCTTGCGCCCGCGCGGTCTATCGGGCAAACCGGCCTTCCCCTGCGATTTTTCCCGCCCGAGGCCTCCATGTCCACGACGATTTCGCCGCTCGCGCCGAAGAAATACCCCAAAATGCCGGAAATCGAAGGGGTGCGCATCGCCACCGCCGAGGCAGGGATAAAGTACAAGAGCCGCACCGATCTTTTGACCATGGTCTTCGATGAAGGCACCGCGGTCGCCGGCGTGTTCACGAAATCGAAATGCCCTTCGGCGCCGGTCGATTTCTGCCGGCAGAATCTCGGCGCAGGCAAGGCCCGGGTGCTGGTCGTCAATTCCGGCAACGCCAACGCCTTCACCGGCAAGAAAGGCCGCGAGTCGACCGCGCTGACCGGCGAGGCGGCGGCGAAGGCGGCCGGCTGCACGGCAACGGAGGTTTTCCTGGCCTCGACGGGCGTCATCGGCGAGCCGCTCGACACCAGCAAATTCAGCCACCTGCTGGCCGGGCTGGTCAGCAACGGCAAGCCCGGGCTGTGGACCGAGGCGGCAAAGGCGATCATGACCACGGATACCTATCCGAAACTGGCGACTGCGACCGTCAAGCTCGGCGATACCGAAGTCACCATCAACGGCATTTCCAAGGGCGCCGGCATGATTGCGCCCGACATGGCGACGATGCTCTCCTTCATCGCCACCGATGCGCCGATCGCCGCCCCCGTCCTGCAGGATCTGTTGTCGCGCGGCACGGCCAAGTCCTTCAACGCGGTCACCGTCGACAGCGACACGTCGACCAGCGACACGCTGCTGATCTTCGCCACCGGCAAGGCCGCCAAGCGCGGCGCGCCGGAGATAACCGATCCCAAGGATGCCCGTCTCGGCGCGTTCCGCCGGGCGCTCGGCAAGGTGCTGAAATCGCTGGCGCTGCAAGTGGTGCGCGACGGCGAGGGCGCCCGCAAGCAGGTCGAAGTCACCGTCACCGGCGCCAAATCGGCGCGCTCGGCCAAGCGCATCGCGCTGTCCATCGCCAATTCGCCGCTGGTCAAGACGGCGGTCGCCGGCGAGGACGCCAATTGGGGCCGCGTCGTCATGGCCGTCGGCAAGGCCGGCGAACCCGCCGATCGCGACCGGCTGTCGATCTGGTTCGGCGACAACAGGCTGGCGCATGAAGGCGAGCGCGACCCCGGCTACTCCGAGGCCGCGACGTCGGCCTACATGAAGCGCGACGACATCCGCATCCGTGCCGATATCGGCATCGGCCGCGGCAAGGCGACGGTGTGGACCTGCGATCTCACCAAGGAATATGTCGCCATCAATGGCGATTATCGGAGCTGACGGTTTTGAGCTCCAGGCATCCGGCAAGCATGCTCGCGATCGTACGCCGCTACGAGGCGGCCGGCTTTCGCGCCTGGCCGGCAGCCGCCGTCCACTATGACGGCACCTGGGTGGTGCGGCTGACCGCCGGCCATCCGGCCAAGCGGCTGAACTCGGTCAATCCGCTCGATCCCGGCGATATCATGCACATGGCCGACCGTATCGGACGGGCCAGCCGCCGTTTCGATGCCTATGGAAGGCCGCTGACGTTCCGCATGTCGCCGCTGTCGGGTCCCGATCTCGCCAGCCATCTCGACCGCGAGGGCTGGAGCCGGTTCGACGAGTCGCTGGTCATGCGGCTGCCGCTGGCCGGCGCGCAGCTCGACGCCGCCATGGACCAGATTCCGCTCAAGGACATCAGCCGCTTCATCGGCGCGTTGCTCAAGGTCAGCGGTTCGGATGTTTCGCTGCGCCCCGGCCTGTCAGAGATCATCGGCGCCATCCAGCCCGAAGCCGGGCTGTTCGCGCTCGAAGATGGAGCCGAGGCGCTGGCGACGCTTATCTGCGTGCATGACGGCGATCTCGCCGGCCTGTTCGAGGTCGCCACCGACAGATCGGCGCGCAACAAGGGCCATGGCCGCAACCTGATCCTGTCGGCGCTGAAATGGGCGCGGCTGCGGGGCGCGCGGGAAGCCTGGCTGCAGGTCGAGGCCAACAACGTGCCGGCGCTGGCGCTCTACCATTCGCTCGGCTTCGAGGAAGTCTATCGCTACCACTACCGCCGGCCGCCGGGTCATGAATAATGTCGTGACCGCCGGCAAACGCCTGCTCCTGGTCGCCGCCTGCGCGCTGGTCGATGCCGACGGCCGGGTGCTTCTGGCGCAGCGGCCTCAGGGCAAGCAACTTGCCGGATTGTGGGAATTTCCCGGCGGCAAGGTCGAGCCCGGCGAGACGCCCGAACAATGCATCATTCGCGAACTGCATGAGGAAATCGGCATCGAAACCGACATTCCCTGCCTGGCGCCGCTCACTTTCGCCAGTCATTCCTACGACGATTTCCACCTGCTGATGCCGCTGTTCATCTGCCGCCGCTTCCGCGGCATCGCCCATCCCAGGGAAGGGCAGGCGCTGAAATGGGTGCGGCCAAAGCAGATGCGCGACTATCCGATGCCGCCGGCCGATGCGCCGCTAATCCCGTTCCTCATCGATCTTCTCTGAGGCTCGCGTCCGGTCGGTTCCTGGTCGAGGCGTGTATCAGCCAGCGTTAATGGAAGATTTATCTCGTCGTGAAAAATTGAAGCATGGCCGTTCGCGGCCGAGCCGTCGATTTGCCGGGGAGCGATAGCATGAGCCTAGACAGGGATTGGGACTCGATCCGGCCCGAGCGCGGTTTTCGCGCCGCCGATGCGGGCATGGGCATATTGCGCATCACGCTGCTGTTCGGTTCGGCCGCGGTGGCGCTGGCGCTGATCGCAACCCCCTTCCTCGACAGCCAGACACGCTCGCTGTCGGCCCGTGATGGTTTCGGCGGGCTTGACATGGCGGCGACAGGCTCGATCGGCCATCGCGAAACCTACACGCTGCGCCGCAGCGTGCTGCAGCCGCAACCGAGCTCGGTCTGCATCATCAGGTCCAATGGCAGGAGCAGCGGCGACTGCTGACATGGTTAAGAGATTTCGGAAAGGCGGCGGTTTCATCGCCTGTTAAGCCTTTGCCGTTAACCTTTCTTAACAGGTCGGCTGTAAGGTCCCGGACAGAGGGGTTGAGGCCATGAAAGCAGTGCTGCTGGGTTTTCTGAACGACGAGACCGGCGCCACGGCCGTCGAATATGGCGTCATCATCGCCGTGCTGTCGCTGGCCATCGTCGGCGGTATCGGTGAGGTCCGCGACGGGATCATCTGGCTGTTCAGCGACAACAACAGCAAGCTTGCGAACGCTTTCGCACCCACGCCCTGATCCGGCTTTCCGCGCCTGCGGGCAGGATCATTGCCCGCCGGGCGCCTCCAGGATTGTTCCCAGCGAGACCTTGGCCGACCCTGGCTTAAGCGGTTTTTGCTGCGATGCGTCGGGCGCCCAGCCGGACATCCAGACAATCGAGAAACTTGCCCTCACGCGGCCGTCGGGGTCGGAAAACCGCTCGGCGTAGATTTCCGCCGCGCGGGCAAACAGCTTGCGCGAGCCCGGCCGCCGGCTGCGATCGGTGAGCGCAGAGGTTTCGCCCATGGCCCGCAGATCCGCCATCAGGTTGAACAGGCTGGCATAGCGCACCGTCACCGTCTCGACGTCGGCGACCGGCAGAGCGAGACCGGCGCGCTGCAGCAGCGCACCGGCATCGCGCACGTCGGTGAACGGGGCGACACGCGGACTGGCGCCGCCGTAAAGCTCGGTCTCGGCCGAAAGCAGGCTTTCGCGCAACTCGAAAAGCGTACCGGCGCCGGCAAAGGCGCCGAGGAAAAGACCATCCGGCCGCAACGCACGGCGGATCTGGATCAGCATGCCGGGGATGTCGTTCATGGCCTGCAGCGACAGAAGCGACACCGCCAGATCGAGGCTTTCCGCTTCGAACGGCACGGTTTCGAGCGGTGCGATCAAGCCGGCGCCGCCACCGCTCAGGAAGGCCGTGTCCGCCTCGACGCGGACGATGTCGGCGACCTTGCCGCTTTCGGCGAGCGTTTCTGCCGCCGCCGGCGTCTGGCAAAACAGCACAGCCGCCTTGCCGAACCTGCGCTCGACGGCGCCCAGCCGGTCGGCAAGGTCCTCGGCCGTGCGGCGCATGAGGAAGTCCGCACCGTCGACCGGATGGGCAAGCGCGCGCCGCTTGTGCGCCAGCCATAGAGAGGTATCCATTATCGGCTGCAACGGGCAGATCCTTTGTTTGTCCACGCTCCGGGATCGTTGATATAGTGGCGCGCAGGAGCAACCACGTGGCCGATCCGATGCCCAAGATCAAGTCCATCGCGATCACGAACCTGGCCCGGTCGGTTGTCGGCTGGCCGGCGCGTATGCTGTTTCCGCCGGTCTGCGCCGGTTGCCGCCGGCATGTCTCGCAGCCAGGCGTGCTGTGCGGCGCCTGCTGGCCGAAGCTCAGGCTGCTGGAGCGGCCATGGTGCCCGGTCATGGGCACGCCGTTCACCCACCATATGGGCGAAGGCTTTCTGTCGGCCGAGGCGATTGCCGATCCGCCGCCTTTCGAGCGGGCGCGGGCGGCGGTCGCCTATTCCGGCGTTGCCCGCCAGATGGTGCAGGGGCTGAAATACCAGGATCGCACGGATCTGGCACCCTGGATGGCGCGCTGGATGGTTCGCGCCGGTGCCGATCTCATCGCCGAGGCGGATGTGGTGGTGCCGGTGCCGCTGCACTGGCGGCGCTTTTTCAGGCGGCGCTTCAACCAATCGGCGGAACTGGCGAGGGCGGTCTCGACGCTTAGTCAACTGCCCTTCGCCCCCTCGGCGGTGCGTCGCGTGAAACTCACCCGCCAGCAGGTCGGGCTGGAGCGCGGGGAACGCGAGGAAAATGTGCGGGCTGCCTTTCGGGTACCCGCCGAGGCGGAAATCGAGATCGCCGGCCGCAGGGTGCTTTTGATCGACGATGTCTACACCACCGGCGCCACGGTGCGTTCCGCCACCAAGGCGCTGAAAAGGGGCGGTGCGGCCGCCGTCGACGTGCTGACCTTTGCGCGTGTGTTGCCGGGGGACTTCCGGGCGGACGAGTCCGCGACTATATAAGTCGGCAACGAACAGCGGAAATTCGTCATGGCCGATGTCACGATCTACACCCGCATGATGTGCGGCTATTGCACGGCAGCCAAGCGGCTGCTCGAGCGCAAGGGCGTCGCCTTTACCGAGCACGATGCCTCCTTCTCGCCGGAACTGCGCCAGGAGATGATCTCCCGGGCGCATGGCCGCACGACCTTTCCGCAGATTTTCATCGGCGATACGCATGTCGGCGGCTGTGACGACCTCCACGAGCTAGAGGCCGAAGGCCGGCTGGACAAACTGCTCGCCAACGGCGCGACGAATTGAGGGAATGACGATGGGTGTTTTCAAAGCCGCTGCGATCCAGATGCGTTCAGGCGAGAGTCCCGAGCGCAACGCCGTGGATCTCGAACGGCTGGTGCGCGAAGCAGCCAGCCTAGGTGCCACCTATATCCAGACGCCGGAAATGACCGGCGCGCTGATCCGCGACAAGGAAGCTCGCGCCGCCTCGTTTACGTCCGAAGACAAGGACATCGTCGTTTCGACCGCGCGCAGATTGGCCAGGGAACTCGGCGTCTTCCTGCATATCGGCTCGACCGCCATCCTGCGGGCCGACGGCAAGCTCGCCAACCGGGCGCTGCTGTTTGGCCCGGATGGTGCTGCGCTCGCCACCTACGACAAGATCCACATGTTCGATGTCGACCTCGACAATGGTGAGAGCTGGCGTGAATCCGCTGCCTACGAACCGGGCACCGAGGCCGTCGTCACCGAGATCGAGGGTGCAAAGCTCGGCTTCGCCGTTTGCTACGATTTGCGCTTTCCGCAGCTCTTCCGTGCCGAGGCACTGGCCGGCGCCGATCTGCTTTCCGTACCTGCCGCCTTCACCCGTCAGACCGGCGAGGCGCACTGGCACGTGCTGCTCAGGGCCCGCGCCATCGAGAATGGCGCCTATGTCATCGCCGCCGCGCAGGGCGGCCTGCATGAGGATGGCCGCGAGACCTACGGTCATTCGCTGATCGTCGATCCGTGGGGCCGTATCATCGCGGAAGCCGCGCATGACGAGCCTGATGTGATCGTCGCCGAGATCGACCCGGCGCAGTCGCTTGCCGCGCGCAAGAAGATCCCCAACCTCAGGAATGCACGGGATTTCGCCGTCAATGCCGGTTCGGGCGAGGCGCCGCGGCTCAGGGGTGCAGCCTCTTGATCCGCTTTGCCCTGATCTGCGAGCACGAGCACGAATTCGAAGGCTGGTTCCGCAGCAACGACGATTTCGACACCCAGAAGAAGCGCGGCTTTGTCGATTGCCCCACCTGCGGATCGCACAAGGTGCAGAAGGCGCTGATGGCGCCGGCCGTCTCCACGGCGCGCAAACAGGAAACAATAGCGCTGGCGATGGGCGAGGCGCAGAAGCAGGCTTTGGCACAGCTCAAGGCAATGGCCGAGAAGGTGCGCGAGAACGCCGACTATGTCGGCGACAAGTTCGCCGAGGAAGCGCGAAAGATCCATTTCGGCGAGAGCGACCCGCGCGGCATCTATGGCGAGGCGACGCTGGACGAGGCCAAGAGCCTGGCCGAGGACGGCGTCGAGTTCATGCCGATCCCGGTGTTCCCGGACGATCGCAACTGAGTCTTTCGACGCCAGCGGGACAGCGCCCCCCTTTGTCCTGCCGGACATCTCCCCCACGGGGGAGATCGGACGTCACCTAGGCCTTCGCCAATCTCTGACGTGGCAGGCGCAGTGTCGAAGCTGCCAATCTCCCCCCTCGTGGGGGAGGTGTCCGGCAGGACAGAGGGGGGCGCGAAGGATCGCAACAGAAATTAGCTCACGCTCCCGATCAGCTTTTCCAGCAGCCGAGAGAGCGTCTCCCGTTCCGCCGGCGTCAAGCCCGAGAGAATCTCGTGCTCGTTGGCAACATGGGCAGTGACGGCCTCATCGATCAAGGCCAGGCCCTTGTCGGTCAGCCTCACGACAATGCCGCGCCTATCGTTGGGATGCGGCCCGCGCAGGATCAATCCGGACGTTTCGAGCCGGTCGAGCCTGTTGGTCATGGCGCCTGACGTCACCATCGTCGCTTCATAGAGGGCGGTTGGCGTCAGCGCGTAGGGAGAGCCTGAACGGCGCAGCGTGGCCAGCACGTCGAATTCCCCGGACTGCAATCCATAACGGGCAAACAACGGCGCTAGGCGCTCGCGGGCGATCAGCGAGGCGGCCTCGTTCAGCCGCCCGAGCACACCCATCGGCGAGACATCCAGATCGGGCCGCTCCCGCTTCCATTGCTCGATCGCCCGTGCTGCCCTGTCCAACTGTCTCACCATCATATATCTTGACGTTAAGAATCTTTCCATTATCTTATCTTAACATGCAATGCCGGCCAAGGGCCGCGCTACAGGATTCGGTCAATGAAACGTCTTTGGGATTCGGCGCTCGGCCTGCTGGTCGTCACCGGCGGCCTGCTCGGCCTGACGCTGCCATTCGGCAAGCTCGCCACGGCTGCCGGCGTGCCGGCCATGGTCTGGGCCTTCGTCATCTCGCTCGGCGCCGGCGGCGTCTTGCTGTGCGTGCTCCTGGCTCGCGGCCAGCGGGTCCGGCTCACCGCGCACAAATTCCGCTATTTCTTCGTCACCGCCGCGGTGTCCTATGCCGTCCCCAACCTCCTGATGTTCTCGGCCATCCCGCATCTGGGCGCCGGCTACACCGGCATCATGTTCACCCTGTCGCCTGTCATCACACTGGTGTTCTCGATCCTGTTGCGTGTCCGGCGCCCCAACATGCTGGGCATTGTCGGCATCGCCGTCGGCTTCGTCGGCGCCGTCATGGTCGCGGTGACGCGCGGCGAGGCCGGCCAGCCGGCCGATTTGTTCTGGGTGGCGATGGGGTTGCTCGTTCCGGTCAGCCTTGCCGCCGGCAACATCTACCGCACGGTCGACTGGCCGGACGGCACCGGCCCGATCGAGCTTGCCGTCGGCAGCCATCTGGCGTCGGCGGCGATGCTGCTTGCCGGCATTCTCCTCCTGTTCGGCGGCGAGGCTTTCGCGCCACTCGGCGGCGTGCCGCTGGTGGTGGTCGCGCAGGTTGCGTCGGCATCGGCGATGTTCGCCTTCTTCTTCCGGCTGCAGGCGGTTGGCGGTCCGGTCTATCTCAGCCAGATCGGTTATGTGGCGGCGGCCGTCGGCCTGTTTGCCGGAACCATCTTCCTCGGCGAGCACTATCAGCTGCTGACCTGGGCGGGCGCGGTCATCATCACCGCGGGCGTGTTCATCACCACCAGGGCACAAAGCCAGACCGGCACGAAGCTGCAAAGGCAGGCGGCGTAAGTGCTTTCGCGCCTCAGCCGGCGTCGGTTTCGTTCTCTTCGCCACCGGGTTCCGGCCTTGGGTGCCGGCGGCGATGAGTGGCCGCGGCGCGGGCCGCCTGTTCGTAGATGCCGGTCATCAGCTCCAGTGTGCGCGCCGCTTCCTCGAGCTTGGCCGCCATCTCCGGGACGCGTGTCACCGCTTCGATGAGCAGGACGGACCGGATGTCGGCATAGCGTTCGGTGACTCGAAACCCAAGCGGCGTGACCTCGTAGGTGACGCCGGCCCTGCCGCTGCCGGTTCGCTTGACCAGGCCGCCCTTGAGCAATTTGCGCAGGCTGTACTGGATGTTGGGGATGTCGTCTCTGTTGGTCATCTGCGCCAGGTCGCGGACGCTCTTTGGCCGGTCGTTCATCCTGATGATGTGAAGCAGCGCATTTTCCGGCCCGCTGGCGGAAAACTCGATCACCGTCGCCAGGCATTCCGCCTGCCAGTGGCCGAACGCCTCGTAGGAGCGCATCAGCGCATATTCGATTTCGGCGACGTCGATTTCGAGCGGCGTCCGCGCCAGATGCCAGCCGCGATCCAGCAGCTTGGCTTGTGTTTCCAATGGTTTGCGCCGGTCGTTCATCATGTCTCCCCGCCCGGCAGCATGCGCCGATCCGGCCGATTGCGTCCATATGATTTTATGATAGACTTTCTATTATAAAATATAACCTAAAAATGAGGAGAACGCGACCGATGAGCATGCTCGACAAGACCGCAGCCAACGCACAGCCCTTCTTTCTAGGGACCTTCGCTTCCAATTGTTCCGGCGGCATGACCGTCACCAAGGTTCCCGAACGATGGGTCAGTTCCTGGGACAACAATCTGCGGCTGGCGCATCTGCTCGACGACGCCGGTATCGATTTCATGCTGCCGATCGCCCGCTGGATCGGCTATGGGGGCGAGACCAATTTCCACGGCAACGTGCTGGAGACGATCACCTGGGCCGCAGGGCTCCTAGCGCTCACCCGCAACATCACGGTTTTCGCCACCACCCACACGGCGGCCAATCACCCTGTCGTCGTCGCCAAGCAATTGGCGACGATCGACCAGATCAGCCGCGGCCGTATCGGCCTCAACATCGTCGCCGGCTGGAACAAGCCGGAATATGAAGCGCTCGGGCTGACGCTGCCCGACGATCACATCACACGCTACGGCTACGCACAGGAATGGTTCGACATCGTCAGGGCGCTGTGGGATCGCACCGAGGCGTTCGACTGGGACGGCACCTATTTCAAGCTGAAGAACGTGCTTGGCGATCCGCGGCCGTCGGCGCGCCTGCCGATCCTCAACGCCGCCGGCTCGGAAGAAGGGCGCAAATTCGCTGTCCGCAATGCGGACTTCCTGTTCACGCCGGCAATCGATCTGTCACGCTCCAGGGACGAGATCGCCGCGCTGAAGCAACAGGCGGTCGCCGCCGGCAGCACTGTCGACGTGCTGACCTTTGCCCATGTCGTCTGCCGGCCGACCGAGAAGGAAGCGAAGGATTATCTCGAGCATTTCGCCCGCGCCAATGCCGACTGGGCAGCCGTCGACAATCTGGTGAAGCTGCAATTTGCGCATGCGCAGTCGTTCCCGCATGACCTCCTGGCGCTCATCCGCGATCGGATGGCGGCGGGCCATGGCGGCTTCCCGCTCACCGGCACGGCCGAACAGGTCGCTGATGGGATCACCGCCTTGCACGAGGCCGGATTTCGCGGCTCGACGCTGTCCTTCGTCGACTATGTCGAGGAATTCCCGTATTTTCGCGACACCGTCCTGCCTATCCTCGAACAGCGGGGCATCCGTATCGCAGCGGCCGCCATGCAGTCGGCGGCCTAGGAGCAACCCCCATGACCGAACCAACGACTTCGGAGGCAAATCCTGTCGGTGTCGCGGATTTTCGGGCCGCGATGCGGCTGATCGTCGGCAATGTCAGCGTCATCACCGCTGGCACCGGCGAGGATCGCTCCGGCCTGGTGGTCATTTCGGTCGTCTCGCTGTCGGCCGAGCCGCCCAAGGTGATCGCCTGCGTCAACAGGTCGTCGTCGACCTGGCCGGTGATCGAACGCTACCGGCATTTCGGCGTCAATTCGCTTGGCCCCCAGCATCAGCGCGTGGCCGAGCGGTTCTCCGGCTTTGGCGGCATCAAGGGCAAGGACCGCTATGAGGGCGCCGAATGGATGACGCTCAAGACCGGAGCTTTACTGCTTTCGGACGCGGTGGCCGCGTTCGACTGCAGCCTCGACGAGATGATCGATCGCGGCACGCATTCCATCGTCATCGGCTCGGTCGAGGCCGTGCGCACCCACGATGCCGGCCAGGCGCTGATCTACTGGCGCGGCGGCTACAGGCCGCTGAAATCTGAATAAGGCCAGAATTCAGAATAAGATCAGACCGAGCCTTTTTCCGCCAGGACCATGTAGTTGACGTCCATGTCCTTCGACCGCGCCCAGCGGTCGGCCAGCGGGTTGTAGGTGACGCCGGTGCGGTCGATGATGGTCAGGCCGGCGCCGCCCAGCGCCTTTTCGAGCTCTTCCGGGCGCACCAGCTTGCCGAACTGATGGGTGCCGCGCGGTAGCCAGCGCAGCACATATTCGGCGCCGATGATGGCTAAGCCCAGCGCCTTCAGCGTGCGGTTGATGGTGGCCACGAACATGATGCCGCCGGGCCGCACCATCTCGCCGCATTTGGCGACGAACAGGTCGATGTCGGCGACATGCTCGACCACTTCCATGTTGAGGATGACGTCGAATTTCTCGCCGGCGTCGGCAAGGTCCTCGGCCGTCGTGGCGCGATAGTCGACGCTGACATTGCCCTCGGCGGCGTGCAGCTTGGCCACTTCGATGTTGGTTTCGGAGGCATCCGCGCCCACGACTTCGGCGCCAAGCCGCGCCATCGGCTCGCACAGAAGTCCGCCGCCACAGCCGATGTCGAGGATGCGCAGGCCCTCGAAAGGCCTTGCAGCGCGTGGGTCACGGCCGAAGCGCGTCGCTATCTGGTCGCGGATATAGGCCAACCGGACCGGATTGAATTTGTGCAGGGGACGGAACTTGCCGTTCGGGTTCCACCATTCGGCGGCAAGGGCGGAAAAGCGTTCCACTTCTCCGGCATCGATTGTCGATCGTCGGGGCTCTGGCATGGGTTGGTCTCCTCGACACTACAGCGCCGCACGTCCTCTTGGACGCGCAAAGGACGCTGTAGCACTTTAGATTCTGCGCATGATCCTTTCCGAAATCGACTTCGATTTCGGGGTCGTGCGCTAGGAAGTCGGGCGTGAGGCCGCGAATGTCAAGGCAACAATTTTCCTCTGCCGGCAGGGACCCGGATTCTGTCAGGGCATGTCAGCTGAAGCGCGCCGCGGTGAAACACAATTGGCCTGGCGGGCGAAGGAATACATCATCGTTTTGAATTCGAAGGAGGTGACGATGACAGCAATGACGGCTTCGATCCTCTGGCATCGGCTGGACGTGGAGGGGCATGATGCCTGTCTGCTTTCGCAGAACGATGGCGGGCACAGCCTCAAGGGACAAGCCATCTTCATCCAGGACGGCAAGCCGTGCTGCCTCGCCTACGAGGTGAATTGCGATGCCGGCTGGCACACACGGGCGGCGCTTATCGAAGGCTTTCTCGGCACGCGCCAGCTGCACTATGCGATCGAACGCGATTCCAACGGCCAGTGGATGCTGAACGGCGAAGTCCAGCAGGGTGTCGACGGCCTTGTCGATGTCGATCTTGGCTTCACACCGGCATCGAACCTGTTGGCGATCCGCCGGTTCGACCTAGGCATCGGCGAGGCGGCGCCTGCTCCGGCCGCCTACCTGACTTTCCCTGAACTGAGCTTGGTGCGCCTCGATCAGAGCTATCGTCGTCTCGACACCGTTCGCTACGCCTATGCCGCGCCGGTGTTCGGCTATGACGAGACGCTCAACGTCTCGCTGCACGGCTTCGTTGTCGATTATCCCGGCCTGTGGAGAAGTGCGGCTGCGTCAGGCTGAAGCGATTGTGATCAATCCGCTGCGACCTGCGTCGTGCCGAGCACGTCACGCAGTTTCGCCGCCAGTTGCTCGATGGTGAAGGGCTTGGCGAGGAAATGCACGTCGTGGTCGAGCACGCCGTTGTGGACCACCGCGTTCCTGGTGAAGCCGGTGGTGAAGATCACCTTCAGCAGCGGCATGCGGGCAACGGCCTCTTCCGCCAGCTTGCGGCCGTTCATGACGGGCATGACGATGTCGGTGAACAGCAGGGCGACGTTCGGGTTCTCCGCCAGTTTCTGCAACGCTTCCTCGCCGCTCGCTGCATGAATGACGGTGTATCCGAGTTCGCGTATGGCCTCAGTCGTGGAGACCCGCACGCGGGCATCATCCTCGACGACAAGGATCGTTTCGGTGACCGGTGCGGCGGTGTTGTCGCCTCGCCCCGTGGGCACGGCCGGCTCTTCGGGGCCGAAATACCGCGGCAAGTAGATCTTGATTGTCGTGCCTTCGCCGGGTTCGGAATAGATGTTGACATGGCCACCCGACTGCTTGACGAAGCCGAACACCTGGCTCAACCCCAGGCCGGTGCCCTTGTTGACCGCCTTGGTGGTGAAGAAGGGCTCGAAGGCCTTGGAGATGACATCGGGGGTCATGCCCGAACCGGTATCGCTGACGGCGATCATCACATACTGGCCGGCCGCGACTTCGGCATGGGCAGCGGCGTAGCTGTCGTCGAGATGGCTGTTGGCGGTCTCGATGGTCAGCTTGCCATCATCGCCCATGGCGTCGCGGGCGTTGACGGCCAGGTTGAGAACGGCGTTCTCGATCTGGCTCGGGTCGGCATGGGTTTTCCACAAGCCTCCCGCCAGCACCGTTTCGATGCGGATGGTTTCGCCGAGTGCCCGCCGGATCAGGTCGGACATCCCGGTCAGCAGGCGGTTGGCGTCGACGATCTGCGGCGCCAGCGGCTGCTGACGCGAGAAGGCGAGCAGCCGGGCCGTGAGATTGGCGGCACGGGTCGCGGCATCGATCGCCGCATCGATGAATTGTGCGATGTCGTGCTCGCCGCGCGCCAGCTTGCGCTGGGCGAGGTTCATGGCGCTGATGATCACGGCCAGCATGTTGTTGAAGTCGTGGGCGATGCCGCCTGTAAGCTGGCCGACCGCCTCCATCTTGTGCATCTGGCGGATCTGGGATTCGGCCTTTTCGCGAGTCTCGATCTCCTTACCGAGGGCGACGTTCTTGCGCACCAACTCATCCTGGGCGACGGCCACCTCACGGAAGCGGCGGCGCGATTCCCTGATCGCGTAGCCGGCAAGCAGGAAGATCGCCAGCAGCGCCGCCAGCGAACCGATGCGTAGCCAGGCCTCGACCTGGTCGGTATGCGCGTCGCGCGCGGCGATGGCTGCGGCACTGATGCGTCGGACCGTATCCATGCTGGTCCGGATTTCGTCCATGACGGCCTTGCCCTGGCCGCTGCGAACCAGATCCAGGGCATTCGTCGCATTGCCCTGGTCGTACAGGGCAATCGTCTCGGCCAGTTCAGCCTGCTTTTGCGAAAGCGCGTCCTTGATATGGTTGATCGGCTGGACGAGCTGGTCGTCGGGGGCGGTCAAGCTGTCGATGCGGGCAAGTTGGCCCGGAATGGCGCGGACAGCGCTCCGATAGGGTTCGAGATAGGATTTCTCGCCGGTCAGCAGGTAGCCACGCTGGCCGTTCTCGGCTTCCTGCGCCAGAGAAAGCAGACCCGAAAGCAATTGCTGATATTCGATTGCCTCGCGCGCGGCGGCGCGGTTGGCCCGTTGTTCCTCGACCAGCATGGCGCGGCTGCCGACAATCAGCACCAGCACGGCGAAGCCGGCGACAAGCGGGAGCGATTGCCATCGCATGGCACGTCGAAGACGAGCAATCATCATCTGTTATGCCGAACCAAAAGAATTCCCCGCAGGCTGCATTTCGTAGGCGGCGGCGGGGCGGAAGGCAATATGCCGGGTTCTGGCGCCGGCAATCGGCCGCCAGCCTTGCGAAACCTTCATCATTTGGCTAAGGAGGCCGCGCATTCAGCGGCCGGCGTCAGCCGGCCTTCCGCTTTTCGGGATTTCGGCTTTTGGCCGGGATCCGGCTTCAGGCAAAGGCATTTCGCTCCCATGGCGCGCATCGTGATGAAATTCGGCGGAACCTCGGTCGCCGACATCGCCCGCATCCGCAACGTGGCGCGTCACGTAAAACGCGAGGTCGACGCTGGCCACGAGGTGGCGGTGGTCGTTTCGGCGATGGCCGGGAAGACCAATGAACTGGTCGGCTGGACGCGTGAGGCCTCGCCGATGCATGACGCACGCGAATATGATGCGGTCGTCGCTTCCGGCGAGCAGGTCACGGCCGGCCTTCTGGCCATCACCTTGCAGAACATGGGCGTGCACGCCCGCTCCTGGCAGGGCTGGCAGATCCCGATCAAGACCGACAATGCGCATGGAGCGGCGCGCATCCTCGATATCGACGGCGCGTTCCTGATCAAGCGCTTCGGCGAGGGCCAGGTGGCGGTGATCGCCGGGTTCCAGGGCATCGGCCCGGACAATCGTATCGCCACGCTCGGCCGCGGCGGCTCCGACACCAGTGCCGTCGCCATCGCCGCGGCGGTCAAGGCTGATCGCTGCGACATCTATACCGACGTCGACGGGGTCTACACCACCGATCCGCGCATCGAGCCCAAGGCGCGGCGGCTGGCCAAGATATCGTTCGAGGAAATGCTTGAAATGGCTTCGCTCGGCGCCAAGGTTCTGCAGGTGCGTTCGGTCGAGCTTGCCATGGTGCACAGGGTGCGTACCTTCGTGCGGTCGTCCTTCGACGATCCCGACGCGCCCGGAATGGGGGATTTGCTCAATCCGCCCGGAACGCTCATTTGCGACGAGGAAGAGATCGTGGAACAGCAGGTCGTCACCGGAATTGCCTACGCCAAGGATGAAGCGCAGATTTCGCTGCGCCGGGTCGGCGACCGGCCGGGCGTTGCCGCCGGCATCTTCGGGCCGCTGGCCGAGGCCAACATCAATGTCGACATGATCGTCCAGAACATTTCCGAGGACGGCAAGTTCACCGACATGACCTTCACCGTGCCGTCGGGCGATGTCGACAAGGCGCTGGCCGTGCTTGAACGCCTCAAGGCTTCGATCGGCTACGATGTCGTGCAGTCGGAAGCCGGCATGTCGAAGGTTTCGGTCATCGGCATCGGCATGAGGAGCCATGCCGGCGTCGCCGCCACCGCTTTCAAGGCGCTGGCCGACAAATCGATCAACATCCGCGCCATCACGACCTCCGAGATCAAGATTTCGATCCTGATCGACGGTCCGTATACGGAACTTGCGGTTCGTACTTTGCATTCCGTCTACGGTCTGGATAAGCAGTAGCGAGAACGATTTGAGTTGTTGCGTGTGCGCCGGTCGCGGTGGAAACTGCGGCGGGCAGAATGCCCATTGGAGAAGAAGCCGCGATGCGTGATCAGGCCAGTGGCCCGCGCGTTTTGCTCAAACGGCTCCGCGAGCTCATGCAGGAGCCGCTGGAGCCGCAGGAGCGGCTTGACCGGATCGTGCGCGACATCGCCTCCAACATGGTCGCGGAAGTCTGCTCGCTCTATGTGCTGCGCGCCGATTCGGTGCTCGAACTCTACGCTACCGAAGGTCTGAACCCGAACGCCGTCCATTTGGCGCAGTTGCGGCTGGGCCAAGGCCTGGTCGGCACGATCGCCGCCAGCGCGCGGCCGCTCAACCTGTCCAATGCGCAGGAACACCCTGCCTTCGCCTATCTGCCTGAGACCGGGGAAGAGATCTACAACTCGTTCCTCGGCGTGCCGGTGCTGCGGGCAGGGCGCACGCTGGGCGTGCTGGTGGTGCAGAACAAGACCATGCGCCACTACCGCGACGACGAGGTCGAGGCGCTGGAAACCACGGCGATGGTGATCGCCGAGATGATCGCCACCGGCGATCTGGCGCGGCTGACCCGGCCCGGCCTCGAACTCGATCTGCGCCGCCCTGTCAGCTTCACCGGCCTGTCCTTCAATGAAGGCGTCGGGCTCGGCCATGTCGTGCTGCACGAGCCGCGCATCGTCGTCACCAATCTGTTCAACGAAGACAGCGAGGAAGAGGTCCGCCGCCTCGAGACCTCACTCAGCTCGCTCAGGCTGTCCATCGACGACATGCTGGAACGCCGCGACGTCGCCTTCGAAGGCGAGCATCGCCAGGTGTTGGAAGCCTATCGCATGTTCGCCAACGATCGCGGCTGGGTGCGGCGGCTGGAAGAGGCCATCCGCAACGGCCTGACGGCCGAAGCGGCGGTGGAAAAGGTGCAGAGCGACATGCGCGCCCGCATGCTGCACATGACCGATCCCTATCTGCGCGAGCGGATGAGCGATTTCGACGACCTCGCCAACCGCCTGCTGCGTCAGCTGATGGGGCGCGGGCCGGAAGATGTCGCCGCATCGCTGCCGAAGGATGCCATCATCGTTGCCCGTTCAATGGGGGCTGCCGAGCTGCTCGATTACCCCCGCGACAAGATGCGCGGGCTGGTGCTCGAGGATGGTGCCGCGACCAGCCACGTCGTCATCGTCGCACGCGCCATGGGCATCCCCGTCGCCGGCCAGATGAAGGGCGCCGTTTCCATGGCGGAAAACGGCGATGCCATCATTGTCGACGGCGAAGAGGGCGTGATCCATTTGCGGCCGCAGCCTGACCTGGAAGCCGCTTATGCCGAAAAAGTGCGCTTCAGGGCGCGCCGGCAAGAGGTCTACCGCGAACTGCGCAAGAAGCCGTCGACGACCAGGGACGGTGTCCAGGTCGATTTGCTGATGAATGCCGGTCTCGCCGTCGACCTGCCGCAGCTTGCCGAAGCGGGCGCGGCCGGCATCGGCCTGTTCCGCACCGAATTGCAATTCATGGTCGCCTCGACATTTCCCCGGGCCGAAGCCCAGGAAAAGCTGTACCGCGACGTGCTCGAAGCGGCGCGCGGCAAGCCGGTCACTTTCCGCACCATCGACATTGGCGGCGACAAGGTGCTGCCCTATTTCAAGGGTGCGATCCAGGAAGAGAACCCGGCGCTTGGCTGGCGGGCGATTCGCCTGACGCTTGACCGGCCGGGGTTGTTGCGCACCCAGATCCGCGCTTTGCTCAAGGCCAGCGGCGGCCGCGAATTGAAGCTGATGCTGCCGATGGTGACCGAGCTGGGCGAGATCGCCCAGGCACGCGAGATCATCGATCGCGAGGTGCGGCATTTGTCGCGCTTTGCCCATCATTTGCCGACCAGCCTGAAGCTGGGCGCGATGTTGGAAGTTCCGTCGCTGTTGTTCCAGCTCGATGAATTGATGAAGGCGGTCGATTTCGTCTCGGTCGGTTCGAACGACCTGTTCCAGTTCGTCATGGCCGTCGACCGTGGCAACACGCAATTGGCAAACCGCTTCGACACGCTGTCGGCGCCGTTCCTGCGTGTGCTCAAGCAGATCGCCGATGCCGGCGTCCGCAACAATACGCCGGTGACGCTGTGCGGCGAACTCGCCGGCAAGCCGATCTCGGCGATGGCGCTGATCGGCCTCGGTTTCCGTTCGATCTCGATGTCGCCGGCCTCGATCGGTCCGGTCAAGGCGATGCTGACGGAACTGCCGCTGGACGAGTTGAAGGCGTTTTTCGACGACAATCTGATGGCTCCGGCACAGGGCTTGCCGATGCGGGCGCTGCTGCAGGCCTTTGCCGACGACCGTTCGATCCCATTGTAGCAGCCTCATCATGGTCAATTTGCCCCGCGATCGTATGGATCAAGTCGTCAAGCGTTTCGAGATGCTCGAAGCGCAGATGTCGGCTGGTCCGGCGCCGGATGCCTATGTGCGCATGGCGTCCGAATATGCCGAAATCCAGGATATGGTGGCCAAGGTCAGGGCATTGCGCCTGGCCGAGCGTGAACAGGCCGATCTGGAAGCCATGCTTGCCGACAAGGGCACCGATGCCGAGATGCGGGCGCTCGCCGAGGCCGAGTTGCCGGAGATCGAGGAGCGCATCGAGGCATTGCAGAAGGATATCCAGATCCTGCTGTTGCCCAGGGATGCCGCCGACGACAAGAACGCCATTCTCGAAATCCGCGCCGGCACCGGCGGTGACGAGGCCGCGCTGTTCGCCGGCGACCTGTTTCGCATGTATGAGCGCTACGCCGCCGAACGCGGCTGGCGTTTCGAAACCGCCTCGGCCAGCGATGGCGACGCCGGCGGCTTCAAGGAAATCATCGCCACCGTGTCGGGCAAAGGCGTCTTTGCGCATCTGAAATTCGAATCCGGCGTGCACCGCGTGCAGCGTGTGCCGGCAACGGAGGCCAGCGGGCGCATCCACACCTCGGCCGCAACCGTCGCGGTGCTGCCCGAAGCCGAAGAGGTCGACATCGACATCAGGGCCGAAGACATCCGCATCGACACGATGCGCGCCTCGGGTTCGGGCGGCCAGCACGTCAACACCACCGATTCGGCCGTCCGCATCACCCATCTGCCAACCGGCATCATGGTCGTGCAGGCGGAGAAATCGCAGCATCAGAACCGCGCCAAGGCCATGCAGATCCTGCGTGCCCGGCTCTATGATCTGGAGCGCGGCAAGGCCGACGAGGAGCGTTCCGAATCGCGCAAGTCGCAGGTCGGTTCCGGTGACCGCTCGGAGCGCATCCGCACCTATAATTTCCCGCAAGGCCGCGTCACCGACCATCGCATCAATTTGACGCTCTACAAGCTCGACCGGGTGATGATGGGTGAACTCGACGAGATCATCAACGCGCTGATTGCCGATCACCAGTCGAAATTGCTCGCCGACATCGGCATCGATGACTGACCTGCCCGACGCACTCGGCCCGCTGCTGCGGGAAGCGTGGGCCCGGCTTGGCACCACTGTCGACGACCCGGCGCTCGATGCGCGGCTGATCGTCGAGCATTTTTCGGGCACGACGCGCACGCAAGCCATTGCGGACCCTGAACGCAGGCTCGGCGCCGGCATTGTTGCCGAAATCGATGCCGCCCTGAGACGCCGCGCTGGCGGCGAACCGGTGCATCGCATCCTCGGCTATCGTGAATTCTACGGTTTGCGCCTGTCGCTGTCGCCGGAAACGCTGGAGCCGCGGCCGGATACCGAAACGCTGGTCGAGGCGATATTGCCCTTCGTCAAGGCAGTTGCGGCGCGGGAAGGCGGGTGCCGCATCCTCGATCTTGGCACCGGCACCGGCGCCATTGCGCTGGCGCTGCTCAGCGTCGTACCGACGGCTAGCGCCACCGGCGTCGATCTGTCCGCAGGTGCGCTGGCGACGGCGGCCAGTAATGCCGGGAAACTGGGTCTTGCAGACCGGTTCACGGCGCTGCAGTCGGACTGGTTCGAAAAAGTTTTCGGCCGGTACCATGTAATCGCCGCAAACCCTCCCTATATAACCACCGAAGACATTGGAAATCTGCAGGACGAAGTCCGCAATTTCGACCCGCGCCTGGCCCTGGATGGCGGCGCGGACGGTCTGAACCCCTACAGAACCATCGCTGCGGAAGCGGCAAGGTTTTTGGAAACTGAAGGCAGGATTGCGGTCGAGATCGGCCATACGCAACGCAACGAGGTCTGCGAGATATTCGCTGCAGCCGGCTACGTGTCGGGCGGTGCTTTTCGTGACCTCGGCGGAAATGACAGGGTTATTGTCTTTGAAAGGATAAAGCCTTGACGCAGTGCAAAAAAGCGCTTGGCAATGCCGGGGAATGCGGCTAGGGTCGCCTTAACCGGATGAGACGAAGCAGGCAGTGCTCTTAGTGATTCGGTTTTCCTTGGAAATAGCTGCCTTCTTGCGCAAACGATGCCCAAGCTTCGTGCGGGAATCGTCCGGCAAGTGATGTAACCGGAACAGGATGGCACGTGGCGCCAACGCAATCGATGCGGGCGAACGCCGGTGAAGAGACGAAACGGCTGGCTGCATGAGCGCCTCCGTTCGTGAAGAGTTTTTCGAAAATTTCAAAATGAAGAGAGTTTGATGAGGCCACAACAGCAGAACAGGCGCATGCGCGGTCGCAATAATAATGGCGGCGGCGGTGGTAACAATAACAACAACAATAACAACAACAACCGCAAGGGGCCTAATCCCCTGACGCGCAACTACGAGAGCAATGGCCCGGATGTGAAGATCCGCGGTTCGGCTCAGCAGATCGCCGAAAAGTACGCCACCCTTGCCCGCGATTCTCACAGCTCCGGCGACCGGGTCATGGCGGAGAACTATCTCCAGCACGCCGAGCATTACAATCGCATCATCGCGGCCGCACAGGCGCAGATGCCGATCCAGAACGCGCAGCAGAATCGTGATGATTTCGACGATGACGGCGACGAGGACCGCGACGATTTCGACAATGGCGGCAACAACAGCAACACTGTTTCCGATGCCCAGATCCCGGTGATCAACCATGGCGCCGGCCCGCAGCCGGTCATCGAAGGGACGCCGGCCGAGGTTGCGCTCAACCGGGAAGGTGGCCGCGAGGCCCGTGATAATAATGGCGGGCGCAACAATGGTGGCCGCGACAACAATGGCGGGCGCCATCGCGATCGTCGCCCCAATGGCGGTTACGGCCAGAACGGCCAGCGCGACTATGCATCGTCCGCCGAGCAAGCTGGCCAGCCCCAGCGCAACGAGGCTCCAAGCGAGGCCGAAGCCGCCGCGCCGACCGAATCCGTTGCTGCGGCCGAACCGGCTCCGTCGTTCGAGAATCTTTCGCCGGCAGGCCTTGCGGCCCAGGCCGAACTCAACGAGGCGGCCGCCGAAAGCGGTGCTGCCCGTCGTCCGAGGCGGCCGCGCCGCCCGCGCGTCAACGCCGATCAGGTTGATGGCGGTAGTGACAATGCCAATTCCGTGGCCAACGCCGGCGAGGCGGCTGCGGCCCCGGTCGACAGCGGCAACGCCCAACCGATCAATGTCGATATCGACAACTGATCGAACGGCATTTCAAGGCATTGAACGGCGGAGAGAAATCTCCGCCGTTTTCGTTTGGGCGGCCGTGCAATATTATGAAGTTGCCGATATCGAGACGTCTTGAGGGTTCGGAGCTTGTGCACCATATCAGCCTCAACTGGACCCGGCTCGAATGGGAGGGTCCGTCACCGCAATCGGATCCGGTGCCGCAAAGCGGGCCGGTGATGGAAGGAGACAGATATGAACCTTGAGAAATACTCAGAGCGCGTGCGCGGTTTTATCCAGTCCGCGCAGACTATGGCGCTTTCCCGCAACCATCAGCAATTCACCCCTGAGCATATCCTGAAAGTGCTCGTCGACGACGATGAGGGCCTGGCCGCGTCGCTGATCGAACGCGCCGGCGGCAACGTCCGCGACGTCAAGCTTGGCGTCGAGACGGCACTCGAAGCGATGCCCAAGGTCGAGGGCGGCAATGGCCAGCTCTATCTGGCCCAGCCGCTGGCAAAAGTGTTTTCGACCGCCGAGGAACTGGCCAAGAAAGCCGGCGACAGCTTTGTCACGGTGGAGCGGCTCTTGCAGGCGCTGGCCATGGAGAAGTCGGCCAAGACCGCCGACATACTGGCCAAGGCCGGCGTCACCCCGCAGGCGCTCAACCAGGTCATCAATGACGTCCGCAAGGGCCGCACCGCCGATTCGGCGAGTGCCGAACAGGGCTACGACGCGCTGAAGAAATACGCGCGCGACCTGACCGCGGATGCCCGTGCCGGCAAGCTGGACCCCGTGATCGGCCGTGACGACGAGATCCGCCGCACCATTCAGGTGCTGTCGCGCCGCACCAAGAACAATCCGGTGCTGATCGGCGAACCGGGCGTCGGCAAGACGGCGATCGCCGAAGGCCTGGCGCTGCGCATCGTCAATGGCGACGTGCCGGAATCGCTGAAGGATAAGCAATTGATGGCGCTCGACATGGGCGCGCTGATTGCCGGCGCCAAATATCGCGGCGAGTTCGAGGAGCGGCTGAAGGCCGTGCTCTCCGAAGTCACCTCGGCCAGCGGCAACATCATCCTGTTCATCGATGAGATGCACACCCTGGTCGGTGCCGGCAAGGCGGATGGCGCCATGGATGCGTCGAACCTTCTGAAGCCGGCGCTGGCGCGCGGCGAGCTGCACTGCGTCGGCGCCACCACGCTCGATGAGTATCGCAAGCATGTCGAGAAGGATGCAGCGCTTGCCCGCCGCTTCCAGCCGGTGTTCGTCGACGAGCCGACGGTGGAAGACACCGTCTCGATCCTGCGCGGCCTGAAGGAGAAGTACGAGCAGCACCACAAGGTGCGCATTTCGGATTCGGCGCTGGTGGCGGCGGCGACGCTGTCCAACCGCTACATCGCCGATCGCTTCCTGCCGGACAAGGCGATCGATCTGGTCGACGAAGCCGCATCGCGGCTGCGCATGCAGGTCGATTCCAAGCCCGAGGCGCTGGACGAGATCGATCGCCGCATCATGCAGCTCAAGATCGAACGCGAGGCGCTCAAGGTCGAGACAGACGACGCCTCGAAGGATCGACTTGCCCGCCTGGAAAAGGAACTCGTCGGCCTCGAGGAGGAATCGACCGAGATCACCGCCAAATGGCAGGCCGAGAAGCAGAAGCTCGGGCTGGCCGCCGATCTGAAGAAGCAGCTTGACGAGGCGCGCAACGAGCTCGCCATTGCGCAGCGCAAGGGTGAATTCCAGCGCGCTGGCGAGCTTGCCTATGGCAAGATCCCGGAACTGGAAAAGAAGCTGAAGGAGGCCGAAACCCAGGACGGCAAGGCTGGCATGGTCGAAGAGGTGGTCACGCCGGATCACGTCGCGCATATCGTCTCGCGCTGGACCGGCATTCCGGTCGACAAGATGCTGCAGGGGGAGCGCGACAAGCTGCTGCGCATGGAAGACGAGATCGGCAAGCGTGTCGTCGGCCAGGGCGAGGCGGTGCAGGCTGTTTCCAAAGCGGTGCGGCGCGCTCGCGCGGGCCTGCAGGACCCGAACCGGCCGATCGGCTCGTTCATGTTCCTCGGGCCGACGGGCGTCGGCAAGACCGAACTGACCAAGGCGCTGGCAAGCTTCCTGTTCGACGACGAGGGCGCGATGGTGCGCATCGACATGTCGGAGTTCATGGAAAAGCACTCGGTCGCCCGGCTGATCGGCGCACCTCCCGGCTATGTCGGCTATGAGGAAGGCGGCGCGTTGACCGAAGCGGTGCGGCGCCGGCCCTATCAGGTCGTGCTGTTCGACGAAATCGAGAAGGCGCATCCCGATGTGTTCAACGTGCTGTTGCAGGTGCTCGATGACGGCCGCCTGACCGATGGGCAGGGCCGCACGGTGGACTTCCGCAACACGCTGATCATCATGACGTCGAACCTGGGCGCCGAATATCTCGTCAATCTCACCGAGGATCAGGACGTCGATCTGGTTCGCGACGAGGTGATGGGTGTCGTCAGGGCGTCGTTCCGGCCGGAGTTCCTCAATCGCGTCGACGAGGTGATCCTGTTCCACCGGCTGCGCCGGCAGGATATGGGCCGCATCGTCGAGATCCAGCTCAAGCGGCTGGAGAGCCTGCTTGTCGACCGCAAGATCACGCTGTCGCTGGACCAGGAGGCGGTCGACTGGCTGGCGGCCAAGGGCTACGATCCGGCCTATGGCGCGCGGCCGCTGAAGCGGGTGATGCAGAAGGAATTGCAGGACCCGCTGGCGGAGAAGATCCTGCTCGGCGACATTCTCGACGGCTCGACCGTCAAGGTGACAGCCGGTTCCGACCGGCTGAACTTCCGCTCGAAGCCGGCGATCGTCGCGGCGGAAGTGGCAGCCTGATCCTACGCCGCGCGTCCTTCCCGGACGCGCGGCGTTTTAGGTCTTTGTCATATGCATGTCGTTTTCCCAAAACCGGGGCCACTTTTGGGCGACGTGCGCAAAAAAAGGGGGCGGGATGACGCTGGACGACTACAACGGCTTCTGCGCCTCGCTGCCCGCGACGAACCACGTTGTCCAATGGGGCGGCGCCCATGTCTGGAAGGTCGGAGACAAGGTCTTCGCGGTTGGCGGCTGGGATCAGGGCCAGCAGCTCTTCGTCACCTTCAAATGCTCCGATATCGCCTATGATGTGCTCAAGGAGCAGCCGGGCCTGCGGCCCGCGCCCTATCTTGCCTCGCGCGGCATGACATGGATCCAGCGTCGGACAAGCCAGAGCATGGATGATGCCGCGCTGAAGGACTATCTGCGCGAGAGCCATCGCCTTGTAGCCCTGAAACTGACCAGGCAGGCGCGCAAGGAATTGGGACTTGCCGCAAGCTAGTCTATATTCCTCGAGGCGCTGGAAAACCGCCATCTTCATGCCCGGTTCATGTTGGAACCATATGGTGGGTAACTGGTTTGCTGACGAGGGGCTTCGCCAGAGAACAATGCCGGGCGGCGGCAATTACGGACCGGAGAGTTTCGCCACTATGCTGCGTACGATCTTCACCCTTTCGGTACTTGCCGGCGGGCTTTTGTCTGCCAATGCAATCGCAGCCCCGACGCAGGACAGCGCACCACCGATTGTCCGTGCCGCCGATACCGGTGGCATCCTTGTCGCCCAGGACGGCAATCTCGACATCTACTACGACGCCAGGGGCAACCGCGTGATCGTCGATGCCGATACCGGCAAGGTCATCGCCATCCAGCCGCCGCAGACCCGGCTCGACCGCCGCGCCTTGCGCCGCGAGACACGACTGCGCGAACTGGGCCGCGCCCCCGACGGCGACGACCGCTACTATCTCGACGATCCGGAAGACATGGCGCGGTTCCGGCGCCAGCAGTTGGAAGAGGAAGGCCGCGTTATCCCGCCGCCGGCGGACGAGTACGATCCCTATGGGGACAATGCCGTCGAAGCCTATCCGCCGGCACCGCAGGACGATGGCAGCTACGATGACAATTATCCCGACGCGCCGCAGCCGGCAAAGCCGGGTACCATCAAGCGCCAGCCGCTGGACGAAGCCTCGATAGACCCTGCCCAGCCGGCGACGTCAGCCGATCAGGCAGCTCTGCCACCAGAGACTGGCGGCAAGACCACTGTTGCCCCGGCACTGTCGCTGGGAGCGCGCCAGGATGTCGCCGCCCTTCAGGTGCTGCTCGACCGGGGTGGCGCTTCGCCTGGCGTCATCGACGGGCGTTTCGGTTCGAACGTCGACAAAGCGCTCGCTGCCTACAACCAGATCACCGGCGCCAATCTGCGATCGACCGACGCGGTCGCCATCCAGGCGGCACTTGCGCAATCCGGCGGCGATGCCTTCGCCAACTACACGATCACAGCGGAGGATGCGGCCGGTCCCTATGTCGCGTCGATCCCGGAAGACTACAGCCAGAAGGCGCAACTCGATCGCATGGGCTATACGTCGGTGACCGAGGCGCTCGCAGAGCGCTTCCACATGGATGAGAATTATCTCAAAGCGCTCAACCCGGACCTCGATTTCAATCGTCCCGGCACGACCATCAAGGTCGCCAATTTCGGCAAACTGGTTTCGACGCCGGTGGCCCGCATCGTCGCCGACAAGGACAAGAAAGAGGTTTTCGCCTATGATGCCGGCGGCAGGCTGGTCGCGGCCTATCCCGCAACCATCGGCTCTTCGGACACGCCGTCACCGTCCGGCATTCACACGGTGTCGCGCGTCGCGCTCGATCCGAACTACACCTACAATCCCAGCATCAATTTCAAGCAGGGCCAGAACGACAAGGTCCTGACCATTCCGCCTGGGCCGAACGGTCCCGTCGGCTCGGTCTGGATCGCCCTGGACAAGCCGACCTATGGCATCCACGGCACGCCGGATCCGTCGAAGATCGGCAAAACCGAAAGCCATGGCTGCGTACGCCTGACCAACTGGGATGCGCGGGAGTTGGCCAAGCTGGTTTCGCCGGGTGTCACGGTGGAGTTTGTCGGCGGACCTTCAGCCGATAACCTTGCGCAGCAGTGAACTGGGAAGTGCGGCGGCATAGACCAGCTGCATGATCAGGATGAAGCCGAGCTTTCAAGCGGCCGCCTCATCGAAATCCCCGCCGGCTGCACGTAACGGGGCTGGCATGACTGTGCCATTTGCACCCTGTCAGGGTGCAACCCTGGCCAAACGGCTGGTTTCAATGACTGCAAGCCACTGGCCGGTTGTTGCCGATGCGCTAGGGGTTTAAGCAAGGTTTCATGCATTCACCGAGCAAAGCTGCCGCGGTCCCGCTGACGAGCCCGGTCACGCATGGAACGTTTTGTCCGCAGTCGCAGCGGCGATTTGTGCTGATCGCGGCAATTCTGGCCTCGGCGCTTGGCTTCATAGACGGCTCGATCCTGGCCATCGCCACACCGGCGATTCGCGTCAACCTCGGCGCCAACCTTGCCGAGGCGCAGTGGATTTCCAATGCCTATGCATTGACGCTGTCGGCGCTGATCCTGGCCGGGGGTGCGGCCGGCGACCGATTCGGTCTGCGCCGCGCCTTCGTGTCCGGCATTGCGCTGTTCATCGTCGCTTCGCTGGCCTGTGCGCTGGCGCCGAATGCCATTGTGCTGATCGCATTTCGCGCGTTGCAGGGCATCGGTGCGGCAATCATGGTGCCCGGCAGCCTCGCCATCATCGCCAAGGCCTACCCGAAGAAAGAACGCGGCCGCGCGATTGGGATCTGGGCGGCGGCTTCAGCGCTGACCACGGCACTTGGCCCGGTGTTCGGCGGTTTCGTGCTGTCGGCCTTCGGCGACGGCATCTGGCGGGCGATCTTTGCCATCAACCTGCCGCTGGGCTTGATCTCGATCTGGCTTCTGCTGGCCAAGGTTCCTGCCGATACGCCGACGGAGAAACGCAGCCTGGATCTCGGTGGTGCAGCGCTCGCGACATTGGCCTTCGGCGCGCTTGCCTATGGGCTGACCTCGATGAGCGCCAGCGGCGAGGGCCTCATGGCAGGGCCGAGCATTGCCGCAGGCGTCGTACTGCTGGCTGTCTTCATCGTTTTCGAGCTTCGGCAGCGCGAGCCGATGATCGACCTCAGCCTGTTTCGCGTCGGTGCTTTCGCCGGCGCCAATGTGGCGACATTCTTCCTCTATTTTGCGCTATCGGCCAACCTTTTCTATCTGCCGATGCTGCTGATCGCCGGCTGGGATCTGAGCACGGCCGAGGTCGGCTTCATCTTCCTGCCCTTGTCGGCATTGATCGCGCTTTTGTCGGGACCGGTCGGCAAGCTTTCGGACCGGATCGGACCACGTTTTCCGATCGCCTGCGGCAGCTTGGTCGTGGCTTTCGCGTTTGCCGGGCTGGCCTTGCTCACCTACGCCGGTATCCACAATTTCTGGATTGGAATATTCCCGCTGATGGCGCTGATGGGGCTCGGCATGGCTCTGGTCGTGTCGCCTTTGTCGACCGCGATCATGACGGCGGTGGAAGACAAGGACACGGGGGCCGCCTCCGGCATCAACAATGCCGTCTCACGCATCGGCGGTCTGATCGCGGTGGCGGCGATGGGCTCGCTTGCCGCATGGGTTTACGCGAATGCGCTGGACGCGAGCGCAACGTCCGCCATCCCAGGATTTGGTGAACCGGCGCCAGCCGGGCTTGCGCCGGCCATCGATGCGGCGAGGCTCGCCGCCAGCGATGCCGCTTTTGCCGCGGTTTCTTCGGTGACCGCGCTGCTTTGCCTGCTTGCGGCTGTCATCGCCTGGACGACCATTCCCGGTGAGCGATTGCCATGGCCGCGACAGGCCGAAGATCGGCAAGGCTGAAGCGGGTCAACCGTCGATCTTGGCGCTCGCAACCTTCAGCGAATCGCTGTCTTCCTGCTTCAGCAGTTCGTCGATGCGCTCGCGCTCGCGCTTGAAGGCGACGAGGTCATCGCCCTTCAGCACCTTGCCGACCGGCAGGCGGACACGCATCGGATCAACCTTGGTGCCGTTGACGATCAGCTCGTAGTGAAGATGCGGGCCGGTGGCGAGGCCGGTCTGGCCGAGGAAGCCGATGGTCTGGCCCTGGCGGACGTGCACGCCCGGTTCGATGCCTTTGGCAAAGGCGCTCTGGTGATTGTATGATGTCTCATAGCCATTGGCATGGCGGATGATGATCTGCTTGCCGTAGCCGCCGGCCCAGCCGACCTTCTCGACCGTGCCGTTGCCGGCGGCGATGATCGGCGTGCCGATCGGCGCGGACCAATCGACGCCGGTGTGCATGCGGACATAGCCGAGGATCGGATGCCTGCGGGCGCCGAAACCGGAGCGGAATTTCCCGGCGGGCAGGGGATTGCGCAACAGGAACTGCTCGGCGCTCGAGCCGTCCTCATCAAAATAATCGGTGCCGCCGTCCTGCATCTGGAAGCGGTAGAAGTTGCGGGTCTGGCCGCCGAACGTCGCCGAGACGTAAAGAAGCTCGGAGCTGTCCGAGGTCTGGTCGTCACCGTCGGGCTGCGAGAACAGGACTTCGATGCGGTCGGCGGGGCTGAGGCGGGATTGGAAGTCGACGTCGGACGCCAGCAACTTGATCAACCGCTGCGTCATCGCCTTGGACATGCCGTAGGAATAGGCGGCGCGGTAGATGCCGTCATAGACGTTGGGCAGGTTGCCGCGCACCACCACGGGCGCCGACGAATCATCGAAGGCCGTCAGCAATTCGGGGTTCGGATCCGGTTCCTGCGCCGGCACATACTGGCCGCGATCGTTGAGCGCGATGGTGACGATGTGCTGGGTCCGGTCATAGACGCTGGTGCGCACGACCTTGGCGGCATCGCCGTGAACCTCGAGGCCGACACGCAGCACGGTTCCAGCTTTGAGCGCTGTTGCGTTGAGCAACTTGGCGATAGCTTCGGCCATTCCGGTGGCATCTTCACCCGTGTAGCCCGAATTGGCAAAAGCCTCGGTGACGTCGAGATCCTTGGTGAAGGGGATGATTTCCTCGGCGAAAGCCGGCGCCTGGTCGTCAACAGTGGCACGGGGCGCCACCGAGACATTTTCCGGCACGATCTTGACGTCGTAGGAGCCCGCCATGCTCTCGGCAAAAGCTTCGCCGAATCGCTGCGGGTCGACATAGTGAAGTGAAGCGACCTGCACGGCGCCGTCGCTGAGGTCGGTGCCGGCTTCGCGCACCACTTTTTCCACCTCGTCGGCGGAGAGGTCGCTCTTTTCGTCGAAGGAAGCTGTTTCGATCGGAAAATCGACGGTCTTCAGGCTCATCTCGCTTTCGACCTTGGCGCCGTAGATCTGGCCGGAAGCGGCAGAGGCCGTCGCCGGCTGGGCATTGTCGTCGCTGTCGTCGCCGAACACCTGCATCGGGTCGAAGGGTGGGTAGGCGCGGCTGGTGGTGTGGCCGGCGGCAAGGGCCATCTTGATCTGGACGAAAGGCATGGTGTGGATGACGTCGCGGTCGCCGACCTTGGTGACCATCGACACTTCCATGCGGCGGCGGTCCTTGGCCTTTGCGATCTGACGCGGCGCCACCAGCCTGGTGGTCTTGGCGACTTCGCCGGAATCCCCGTTGCCGGCAAGGCTGATCAACTCGGCGATCTCGGGTGGGGTGGCCAGTTGCTGGCGGCCGTCAAGGGCGGCGAACAGCGCCACGCCCATCAGCACGCTTGAGGTGACGCCAGTGAGAAATGTTCCCGACAGCCAGCGTGCAGAAACCTCGCGCCGGTCGGGCGGGCCGCTGCGGCCATCCGCGATAAGCGGCGGCTCGTTGCCGAGTTCGGCTATGACATCTTCCGTGTCTGGCATCCAGAAAGGCTGCTTCTTCCCCGGGCGGAACGGCTTGTCGCTTTTGTTGTGGCCGTGACATTTGCCTGTCATGGCAGGTGAAGTCAACGAAGCGCCAGGCTCCGAACGAATTGCCCCCAAGCACTTCTCTTATAGAGCGCTCTACCAGGCGGGGCGGTGTACCTTCTCTGCAAGGCCCATCGCACACTCCTATATAGAGGGCTCGTAAGACAGGCGCTGCTCCGTCGGCGGCGCCCACTTTCGTTGGCTTTGGTGTCGAACGGCAATGCGGCGGCAATAGGGCTCCTTCCCTGCCGTCCAATCGGTATTGCCAGCGTTCCCCTGGGGCAGTCGGCTATCGGCAGATCGGGTCCGAAATTTCTGTCGCAAAAACTTCAAAAACATTGTCGATGTGTGTTGACAGTTGTCGTTGGTGGCGACTATATACGCCTCACGAACGAGGGCGGCTCGCCGCTGGCGACGAAGAAGTTTGCTTCTAAGCCTGCCCTTAGCGAAATTCAAGA